>JBLHII010000010.1:0-21244 GCA_047616265.1 Minisyncoccia bacterium | reverse complement strand
AAGCTTTTGCGGCAGCTCTTTTTGCTTCAGAAGTAGGAGGTATATATGGTCCTTATAAAATGGGAAACACGAATAATATTTCAAAAGTAATTGGAGTTACCCAAATGCCCGACTCCGTTCAATCAAGACATATCTTAATACGATATCAAGGTTCTTTTAGAGCTTCAGATGCTATTACACTTAGTAAAGCAGATGCAGAGGCAAAGGCAGATAGTATAATTAAGGTTCTCAAAAGAAACCGAAATGCATTTGAAAGTTTAGCGAAGACACTATCTGATGATAAATCAAACAGTGATAAAGGAGGTGACCTAGGGTATGCTGGGCCAGGAAAAATGACCAAAGAATTTAATGACTTTATATTTGATAACAAAACAGGAACTCTTGGTGTTGTTGAAACAGACTATGGTTTCCATGTGGTAGAGGTTCAAGAACAAAAAAACATACAAAAAGCTATAAAAGTAGCTACCATCACTAAAGAGATAGAGGCTTCAGAGAAAACACTCAATGAAGTATTTGCTAATGCTTCTAGGTTTGAGTTAGCTGCTCAAAAAGGTGATTTCTTTGAAATTGCAAAAGAACAAGAGCTTGCACTAAAGCCAGTAAATAAAATTGGAGTTTTAGATGCTACTATCCCTGGAGTTGGTAACAATCGTAGTATTATAACCTGGGCTTTTGGTGAAGAAGTAGCTGTTGGAGATGTAAAACGTTTTAATATTCTAGATGGATATATTGTGGTTCAACTTACAAGAAAAAGTCCAAAAGGATTGATGAGTATTGCTGAGGCATCTGCCTTGGTAATGCCAAAAGTTAGAAATCAAAAGAAAGCAGTGCAAATTAAAGCAAATATGACGGGTGAAGATTTAAACGTTCTAGCTACTGGTCAAGGGGTAAGCGTTCAAAACGCTACCGCTATTACTATGGCAGCGCCAACCATTCCTGGAGCTGGGGCAGAACCTGCGATAGTAGGAGCTGCATTCGCAAAAGCTGCTGGGGAAACTACGGATCTTATCGCGGGAGAAAAAGGGGTATTTAAGGTACGTGTTACGGCTGTAAATAACGCACCGGTTTTAAAAAGTTATGCACCGTATGCAAACCAACTAAATAATGCTGCTACGCCAACGGTAAATACGAAGGTGTACCAAGCATTAAAGAATGCTGCAGAGATTGAAGACAATAGAGCTAACTTCTTTTAATAGAAGCGAAACCATTTCTTAGGCCGTCTACTTATCTAAAGCAGGCGGCTTTTTTTTGAACATTTTTGAAATAACAAACGAATGCGCAAAGGTAATGGCTCCTAAAAAAGAAAATATAATAGGCAGTAAGATTTGTTTATCATCTTTAAATAGATAGAGTAAGGTGCCTATTCCAGCAATAGAAATAAACCATACTAGAAATGATTTTTGAACATATTTAACAAATGATTTCCAAGAAACTTCTTTGTATAGATATGATAGCTGCTCCATAATAGATGGGATGCTGTGCCACAGAATAAAATAAATAGCAAAGCTCCATATTAGGTTAGATATTTTAAACACAATAAAAAATACGAATAATAACAATAGTTCGTATGCAATTAATCCTAGGTTAAATGTTTTGTCTATGTAATACTTAATACCAACTAAGATACATATCATAAAGGCTCCTAATAAGATATAATTATAAACACTAGGGTGAAGTGCGCTGCCAATAATGTCTTCTACTATAATCGAAACTTCTCCTTTGTTTAATGCCAGTATTAAGAAAAGCACTACCAGACCATAACTTAAATACAGTACGTTGTTTAGCAAACCACTTTTATGACTTATGTTATGAAAGTGTTGCTCACCAAAGTGATACCCGCTAAATAGAATAAAAAACAACATAGCGATCTTGGGTGCTATGAAGAATATAAGCGCCGCAACAACTACCACTATGATGTATCCAGATAAAAACAGGCCTAATCTTCTATACGTAGTAACATCTTTTAGTTTACTTACAATTGAAATATCATTACTTCCGTGAAGTATGCCTAATGTGAAAATAAAGAAAAATGCGATACCATATTGAGCATTTTCAGGTATTTGACTCGTGAGCCATAAGCAAAAAAAGGTGCTTGTAATTAAGATATTCTTAATATTCATCGTATAAATTTATTAAATTAAAATTGTTGTTTACTTTAAAATATGAAATTATTTTAAAAAGTATTTGGTTTTTTTGTTTTTTTTTGTTTATTTTTATACCTATAAACTTTAAACAAAACTATGGAACATTTTACACAAACACTTGCTTTGATTCCAAAACTAGCACCAGATGACTACGTTGGATTCACATTTTTCGTTGGCGCAATGGCTATGATGGCTGCATCAGCATTTTTCTTTTTTTCAATGAATGATTTCGATACGAAATGGAAAACTTCTATTCTTGTATCGGGACTCATCACCTTTATTGCTGCTGTGCATTACTGGTACATGAGAGATTACTGGGCTGCAAATATGGAGTCGCCAACCTTCTTTAGGTATGTAGATTGGGTACTTACAGTGCCACTTATGTGCGTAGAGTTTTATTTAATACTAAAAGTAGCAGGGGCTAAGAAAAGCCTCATGACAAAGCTAATCATCTTATCTGTTATCATGTTGGTAACTGGATATGTTGGAGAAGCAGTAGATTCAGATAACGCTCAGTTATGGGGTCTTGCATCTGGAATTGCATACTTTGTAATAGTGTATGAAATATGGCTTGGTAGTGCTGCAAAACTTGCAAAAGCTGCTGGAGGTTCAATCCTTTCGGCTCATAAGGTATTGTGCTGGTTCGTACTAGTTGGTTGGGCAATTTACCCTATCGGTTACATGGCGGGAACTCCAGGTTGGTATTCAGGTATCTTTGGAGGATTAAACCTAGATGTATTATATAACATCGCAGATGCAATCAACAAAATTGGATTTGGTTTAGTTATTTATAACTTAGCTGTACAACAAAGAAATGCTGCTTAATAGCATATCTTAAATATTCAAAAGTCCCTATTTAATTATTTAAATAGGGACTTTTTTTATGCAATCATTTCTTGAAAAGGAATGATTGTGTTATATCCTTTATTCTTGAAGTAGTCCATATCGCTATTGTTTCCAGTAGCTAATACAAAATCACCTCCCCATGCTCCTAAGCTTTTAATGGTGTTTGGATAGTCTTTAAACAACATCTGTTTAATGGTGGGTTGTGCTAAGAGCTTAGAAATTTTCTGTTCATGAGCATTTAAGATTCTTTCAAAATCTTGAAGTGTGTAACACACAAGTGTTTTTTTGCTAAGGTCTGAAATGGTTTCTACTAGTCTTGCGTCTTTCTTTATGTTTTTATATGCCTCAATTCCTTTCTTACTATCCTTTTTTTGATTGAGATGCACAAAAAACAAATGATCTGTAAAACTCCATGATAGGGTGCACGGGAGCACTTCGGGCTCCTCACGTTTTACGGTGTAAAAAATAGGGGTGTTGTGCTGCGCAGCAGCAATATCATAACCACTTCCTCCAAAACTTTCTTTTAATAGAGTAAAGGCGTCTATCTGTGCCCACTGCGCTATGTTGTTGATGAGTGTAGAGGAAGTTCCTAGCCCCCAATCTCTTGGGAAATCAAGCGCTGTTACCACAGTTAACCCCTTACACTTTTTAAGAAAAGAAGGATTATGATTCCTAGCTGTTTGCAAAATAGTACAAAGCGTATCTGAAATGTTAGAGCGATTACTGGCGGTTAATGTTTCTGTCTCGATTTGAGCTTCAAACCAGGTTGCTCTAGTATGATCTTTACTTATCCAGTGAATGCCTGATGTTGTGCTTTTTTTTATACAAAGTGATTGTCCATACTTTGTTGGAATTGCCAGGGCTGTGGCACCGTCTAAAACAACATACTCTCCTGTAATAAGGAGTTTTCCGTTGCTATAATATGTTAATTGCTCCTTCACGTTATGCTCTTAATTGTTCAACAAAATCAATAACAGCACTGTGCGAAATTTGCTGTGTCGTGAAATATACTTCAGCTGCCTCTTTTTCTTGGTCGGTGGCTTGCACCCCGTTTAAAATATTCATTAAATGCATTTTCATGTGTCCTTTTTGAATCCCAGTGGTTACTAGAGAGCGCAAGGCTGCAAAATTTTGAGCCAATCCAGCAACAGCAACCAATTGCATTAATCTCTTTGCATTTGGGTTTTGTAAGAGGTCAAATGAAAAACGCACCAAAGGATGTAATGAAGTTAAACCACCTACTGTACCTAAAGCTAGCGGAAGTTCAATCCACATTTTAAAAACAGTGTCTTCAATTGTTGCGTGTGTTAAACTACTATATTGACCATCCTTAGATGCATATGCATGAATTCCAGCCTCTACGGCTCTAAAGTCATTTCCAGTAGCTAATATTACAGCGTCAATACCGTTCATGATTCCTTTGTTGTGGGTAACGGCTCTTCTTGGAGTTGCCTTAGCGATATCGACAGCACGAACTAACTTCTCTGCAAAAACGCGTCCGGAAATATCTTTTTGAGCCAATTGATCTAGATGACAGGATACAGAAGCGCGAACCAAGCATTCTGGCACATAGTTAGATAAAATACTCATGACAACTTCTGGAAAAGTTTCGACGCTTTTAAATAGGTGATATGCTTTTGCTTCTCTTTCAAAAGTTTGAGCAAATGTCTCTAAACACGTATTAATAAAATTGGCGCCCATAGCATCCAATGTTTCAAAGGTACAATGTAGTTGGAAAAACCCTTCTAAGGTTTGGGTGCTGTCAATGAGTTCGATATCTAATACTCCCCCTCCACGATTCTTCATGTTTTTTTCAACAGCCAGAGTACTGGCAATGAGTTTAGGCTTTATAAACGCAAAAAAAACAGTCATGTCTGTTGCGTTTCCGAAGTAATTGAGATGGACTTGTCCATTTTTAATAGTGCTAATAACCTCTGTGGTAAAGCCTCCTTTGTCTAGCCAAAATTTTGCAGCATTGCTAGCGGCAGCAACAACAGAGCTTTCTTCAATCACCATAGGGATTGCATATAAAGTGTCGTTGATTAAAAAGTTGGGTGCAACGCCCAAAGGGAGATAGTAATTGGATAGGGTGTTTTCTATGAAATCATCATGTAGTTTTTGAAGGGCTATATTGGTGTTCCAATACGTTTGCAGAACTTCTGTAGCTGCTTCATTACCATTAAAATAGGTTTGTGTAAGCCACGTAATTTTTTGAGTCTTGGAAAGTTTTGAAAATCCTAAAACGGGATTCGTCATACAGATGAGTTTTAAGCTACAAAGATACTATAAAGCATAGTATGTTGTTGAATATGAAAGTATCTTGAAATTTTAATTTTTTTAGATTTTATGTTTTTTTATCGAAGCTAGGCTGCCCTTGTATTTAACACTCAAAATAGGACCTAGTTTCATATAATTTTGTTAAACTTGTGTTATCAAAAAAATCAACATATTGAAGACTACAACCTGCCTGCGATTTTTTCTCCTTTTTCTTATTACAATTAGTTCTGTAACAGGACAACAAAAAGACATCACCCTCGAAGAGATTTGGAGTGGGGCATTTAGAACGCAAGGTTTAGATGAGTTGCGCTCATTGAAAAACGGAAAAGAATACGCGGTTCTAAATTATAACAGGCGCTCTAGCGCCTCAACGGTAGATGTGTATGATTATAAAAGCGGAGAAAAAGTTAGCACATTAGTATCCTCAAATCAAGTGGAGGGAGCTGCATATTTTTTAACATATAGTTTTAGTGAGGACGAAACTAAACTTTTACTAGCTACAGATCTAGAACAAATTTACAGGCGTTCTTCTTTGGGAACCTATTATGTATATGACATAAACAATAAAGAAGTGACACCTGTGTCTGAACATAAAATTCAAGAACCTATTTTAAATGCTGCAGGAACTAAAGTGGCCTATGGGTATAATAATAATATTTTTATTAAAGACCTAGCTTCTGGAAGCACCACACAAATTACAAATGATGGACTAAAAAACAGCATCATTAACGGTATTACAGACTGGGTGTATGAAGAAGAATTTGCCTTTGTACGCGCCTTTGATTGGAACACGGATGGCACCAAGATCGGGTACATAAAGTTTGATGAGACCGAAGTACCTCGTTTTTCTATGGATGTGTACGGTACCGACTTGTATCCTACTCAACACGTATTTAAATACCCTAAAGCTGGAGACCCAAATGCTAAAGTAAGTTTGCACGTATATGATATTGAAGCCCAAAAAACGAGTAACGTAGACCTGTCTCCTTATAATAACTACTATATGCCAAGAATTAAATGGACTATGGATGCGAATGTATTAAGTGTGCAAACTACAAACCGAAAACAAAATATTGTAGATCTTATTTTTGTTGACACGCACAAGAATGAGACTTCATTAGTGCATCAAGAAAAAGACGATGCTTATGTTGATATTACAGATAATCTAACTTTTTTTGAAGACAATAGTTTTATCTGGACTAGTGAGCGTGATGGATGGAACCATATCTATCATTTTAGTAAAAGTGGAAAACGGATAAAACAAATCACTAAAGGAGCTTGGGAAGTAACCAATTATTACGGGTATGACCCAGTAAGCAGTACCGTGTTTTATCAAAGCACTGAAAATGGTAGTATCAACCGGGGTGTCTATAGTGTCCATGTTAAAGGCACTAATAAAAAAGAACTTTCTGTAAAAGAGGGAACAAATAGTGCTTCGTTCAGTGCAGATTTTTCATATTTTATTAACACTTTTCAAAGTGCAACGACACCAAGTGTGTATTCTTTAAATGATGCAAAGACAGGAGCTGTTGTTAAAGAAATTAAAAATAATAATGCTGTGACTACTAAAGTGGCGGGGTATAAAATGTCTGAAAAAGAATTTTCTACCATCTCTGTAAATGGGAATGATTTAAACATGTATACCATTAAGCCATTAGATTTTGATGCGAGTAAACAATACCCATTATTTATGTATCAGTACTCGGGTCCAGGCTCACAAAACGTAGCAAATACATGGAATGCGAGTAATGATTACTGGCACCAAATGTTAGTACAGCAAGGGTATATTGTAGTAAGTATAGATGGAAGAGGGACAGGATTAAAAGGAAGAGATTTTAAGAAAGTAACCCAATTAGAATTAGGAAAATATGAAGTGCAGGATCAAATTACTGCTGCAAAACAATTGGGCGCCCTACCTTATATTGACGCAAGTAGAATAGGTATTTGGGGCTGGAGCTATGGTGGTTTTATGTCTAGTAACTGTTTGTTTCAAGGAGCCGACACCTTTGCTATGGCTATAGCTGTTGCACCTGTAAGTAGTTGGAGGTTTTATGACACCATTTACACAGAACGATATATGGTTACTCCTCAAGAAAATGCAAGTGGCTATGATGCCAATTCGCCAATCTCTCATGTAGCGAAGATGAAAGGTGCCTTTTTATTGGTACATGGTAGTGCAGATGATAATGTACATGTGCAAAACACAACACGTTTGGTAGACGCTTTGGTGCAAGCCAACAAACAGTTTGACTGGGCAATCTATCCAGACAAAAATCACGGTATTTATGGAGGCAACACTCGGTTGCATCTATACACTAAAATGACAAATTTTATTAAAGAGAACTTATAATCAATATATAATTAATAATTAATATTTACTAATATGGAATTTAAATTTGGAGGTTCAGAAACGAACCAAAAAACGGTGCTAGGGCATCCATCTGGTTTGTTTGTTTTGTTTTTTACAGAAATGTGGGAACGTTTTTCTTACTATGGTATGCGAGCACTCTTGGTGCTTTTCTTAATATCTTCAGTACTTGACGAAGGTTGGGGTTGGGATCGCTCAGAGGCATTAGTATTGTATGCTTGGTATACTGGTTTAGTGTATATTACACCTATTTTTGGTGGTTTGATTGCAGATAAAATTATGGGCTACCGCAATGCTATTATTTTAGGAGCATTGTTAATGACTTTAGGTCATGCTTCTATGGCTCTTGAAGGAGTTGCAGATCCATTTTTCTATCTAGGCCTTGGCTTGTTGATTATTGGAAATGGTTTATTTAAGCCGAATATATCTTCAATGGTTGGACAGCTTTATAAAGGTCAGGGAGATGAGAAAGATGCAGGATACACTATTTTCTATATGGGTATCAACGCGGGTGCTTTTTTAGGTATTTTACTTTGTGGGTATATTGGCGAAAAAATAGGATGGCACTTTGGATTTGGTTTAGCAGGTATCTTTATGCTTTTCGGAATGTTACAATTCTATTTTGCTCAAACTATTTTTGGAAAAATTGGATTGTCACCAAAAAATGCAGAAGATTTTGATGATGCAATAGAAGATGCAGTAGAACACACAAAAGAAGCTGTTGAAGAAACAGTGGTTGACGCAGAAACAAGTAAAGTAACAAAAGATAGATTGGTGGTAATTGGAATTCTTGCTTTCTTTACTATTTTCTTTTGGTGGGCCTTTGAACAAGCAGGAGGGTCTATGACCATTTTTGCAAAAGATTATACAGATCGTCTATTAACTGGAGACGGAGCTGCTACCTTTAAGATATTTAATACGCTATTGACCATTATACCAATGATTATTATTACTTGGGTGCTCTCTATGCTATTTAAGCAAACGTTTGGTAAATATTCGTTATCAAATATCCTTCTAGGAACTAGTTTTGTTATTATTTGGGGTATTGTAATCTGGATGTTACAGAGAGAATGGGTGTCTGAATCTGCAGAGGTTCCTGCTTCTTGGTTTGGGATCTTAAATTCATTCTTTATAATTGCATTTGCGCCCTTATTTTCTAAAATATGGGCTAGTAAGTTGAATCCTACAGGTCCTGTAAAGTTTGCCATTGGTCTTATTTTGTTAGGCCTTGGGTTTGGAGTGTTGGCGTATGGTTCTATGGGGATTCCATTAGGAGCTAAAACAGCATCTGTAAGTATGGTTTTCTTAATAGTAGCCTATTTATTACACACTTTAGGGGAGCTTTGTGTTTCTCCAGTAGGGTTGTCTTATGTAAGTAAATTAGCTCCAGTGAAGCTTATTGGATTGATGTTTGGAGTTTGGTTTGTAGCTAACTTTATAGCAAATACAGCAGCTGGAATTACAGGTAGTTATATGGATCCAATTCTTGAAGAGAAAGGGCTTACTTATTTCTTTATGATATTTACATTGATTCCTATAGCAGCAGGTATTGTAATGTTAATGCTTAACAAAATGCTCTTGAAAAAAATGCATGGTATTCGGTAACAACACAATTTTCATTAATAAAAAACGTTCCATTTTGTGGAACGTTTTTTGTTTATTACAGCTTATGAGAAAGTTACTTTTATTGCTAATTTCATTTGTTTCAATGACGACGGCTTATGCTCAAAAAGAGATTAACTGGATGTCTATGAATGACGCTCTTGCAGCCCAAGCCCAAAACCCAAAACATATTTTTATTGATATGTATACATCCTGGTGTGGTCCTTGCAAACTATTAGACCGAAATACATTCACCAATAAAGAGGTAATACACTATTTGAATACGCATTATTATGCGGTTAAGTTTAATGCAGAGGGTATTGAGCCTGTAAGCTATATGAGTCAATCTTTTGGAAATCCAACGTATAATCCAGCAAATTCCAACCGCAGAAATTCGCAACATCAATTTGCGAAACACCTAGGTGTTAGTGCCTATCCAACCCTCGCTTTTTTAAACATGAAAGGCCAATTACTTACCAACGTAAAGGGCTACCAAGCTCCTCAACAATTAGAAATGTATTTAAAATTATTTGCCACAGAAGCGTATTTAAATTTCAAATCACAAGATGATTTTAGCACCTATATTGCTAATTTTAAACCCGTTTTTGTAGAGTAAGTTGTATCTTTGTTAACCGATATAATACGTATGAAACAAGCATTTTTTTTAGTCACACTATTCATAGCAACAAGCTCTATAACTGCTCAAAAAATAGATTGGATGACTATGGATGAGGCTTTAGTAGCCCAACAAGAAACCCCTAAAAAAATATTTATGGATGTCTATACCACTTGGTGTGGCCCGTGTAAGTTATTAGACAAAAACACGTTCACCAATAAAGACGTTATTGCGTATATTGCTGAAAACTACTATGCGGTAAAATTTAACGCAGAGGGCAAAGACTCTGTTTCCTATCAGGGCTTTACATACACAAACCCCAATTATAGAGAGGGTAGACGCGGTAGAAATGCCACCCACTTTTTTGCAGATGCCTTAAAGTTAGAAGGGTACCCTAGTTTGGTCTTTTTTGAAGAAGAGGGTTCATTGATCCAAGCCGTATCGGGTTATAAAACCCCAGAACAATTAGAGTTGTATTTAAAAATGATCGCATCCAATGATTATAAAGAGCTAACTTCTGTTGCCAAATGGAAGGTGTATCAAGAGAATTTTAAAGGAACGTTTACATCTAAATAAATTTTATTCCCATACATAAGCTCCCTTTTCATACGTGCTATGAAAAGGGATTTTTTTTTGTCTACAGGTTTCTTTCCAGCGTACTATAGAACTTTTATAATTACTTCCGTCTGCAATAATACGGATGGGTTGAACACTATCAATAAAACGATCTAAATGTACCTGTGTACTTTGCGTTAATAGAACAATAGGGTTTTTTAACCCTTTAGGAAATATCCCTAACTTATCTAGAATTAATACGGTGGTGTCTTTGTATTTAAATATATGAGGTATTTCTTTTTCTGAACTATTTCTGCTATAGCTCCCTGTTTTATAATCTGAAATAATAGCATGCATTATTTTAGAGATACTATCGGGCAGTAAGAAGATACTGCTTTGCTCTTGTTTAATGGCAAGCATTGTTTGTTTACTCTTCTGAAATACAACAAGGTGAGCAGGTGCTCTGTTCCATTTAGTCCCTATTAAAACCAAAAGCACCAAAATACAGGAGCTCAACCATATTGTTATCTGTTTAATATGCCATTTCCTCCAGAGTAAGAGACTAGAAAATAAAAAGAAATAGCTTGCCGATAATAGTGCTCCAGAAAATGAAATCTCTTGAAATAAAAAAGCATCTTGGGCTGCTACCCAAGCAATAAAATCATTGAGAACCCCTATGGTATTTCCGTAGAAGTGAGCCAAAGATTCTGGCAGTATTGAAAAACAAGCAAGTACAATCACCAAAATGCCAATGCTTAAAACACTTCCAAGTAACGGCAACACTACGATGTTGGTGATAAAAAATAATCCAGGAAATTGATGAAAATAATAGATGCTTAAAGGAGCAAGACCTATTTGTGCTGCAAGGGTTACCGTAGCGGTATTCCATACCACAGAAGTAAGTTTATTGTTAGGGGTATAATAGTTTGAGAGTTTTGGGTGTATTGTTAGAATGGCAAGTACTGCCAAATAACTTAACTGAAAGCCCACTTGAAATAAAAATAAAGGGTTGAACATTAACAAGAGCAAAAACGATAGGCTCAACGTATTGATTGTGCTCGTTTTTCTTCTCAGTGTTTGGGCAATAGCAAAAAAACTAAACATCGTGACAGCTCTACACACAGAGGGTGATAAGCCCGTTAGTACTGCGTAGCCCCATAAACACAAAATAATACACGCACTGCGAAGCACCTCTCCTCGATGAACCCTTAAAAGAGGAGAGAATAACACAAGTAGTATGGCATATAAAATACCTACATGTAGCCCAGAAACAGCCAAAATATGAATGGCTCCTGCTGCTGCATATGCTTGGTATTGTTGGGAGTCGATGGCTCTTTTTTGTCCTAAAACCAATGCCTGTATAATGGCAAGTTCTTTTTGTGTAATGCTAGTTTCTTCCAGCTTTTTAATGCAGTAATTTCTAAAACGTTCTGCATATCCTCTCATGGAATGCTTGGGATACGCTGCGTTTAAAATTTCAGAGGGCCTGCTTCTAATTTGATGGTATATGCCTTGCTTTTTTAAATACCCAGCATAGTTAAATTGATATGGGTTTTTTGGACTAGCAATGACTGTAAACTCAGCTTTTAGTAGTACCCTAGTATCTATTGTAAGCGGGTTTGAAAGGCTGTCTTTTGTAAGCGAGACAAGAACGCGTCCCGTATATTCCTGGCCATTTAAGGCCTCTATATCCGCCGTGTATTTGTTGTTATAACGATTTGGTTTTAAAACTTCTTTAATTTGAAGCTGTATCACTGGTATTGTGTTGCCTAGCTGATGTGTGTAGTGCTTGGGTTGAAACATTGGTATTGTGCGCTGGTAGTTGTAACATCCAAGGCATACAAAGAGAATAAATAGTATGACACCAAACCAAGGCGTGTTTTGAAGTGTATTTCGTTGTGAAAACCAAAAAACAGCTAACACCAACAATAGGATACTTACAAACGGGAGTAAGGGCGGAAGTAAGTTAGCAATATAGAAGCCTATCGTGATGCCTAAAGCAAATGCAATGGCAGCAAAAATGATTACTAAGTTGGAGTGTTTCAACGTATAGGTTTGTAATACCTATAACCTTGGGAGTTGTTTTAAAAGTACTAAAAAATTATAGAATACGGTGTGCTTGGTTCATCGCACTTCTTTTAGCAGTAATTAGAGATATTCTTGTGGTTTTTAAAGTGCGTCAATAATTAATTGTGCCGTTTTGTTGCTGGCTCCTTCTCCACCCAACTTTTGTTCTAAGTCATGATACGATAAAAATAGTTTTGCTCTGTTGTGCTCATCAAGAAGGCTAGTGAGTTCTTGTGTTAAGGTTTGGGTGTTAAAATCTCCTTGAATGAGTTCTGTAACAACCTCCTTGTCTAGGATAAGGTTTACTAAAGAAATGTATTTAAGATGGACAACACGCCTGGCAATGGCTACAGAAATAGCATTTCCTTTATAACACACTACCTGTGGTACTTTAAATAGCGCTGTTTCTAAGGTAGCGGTTCCAGAAGTGACAAGGGCAGCATGTGATACTGAGAGTAAGTCGTAGGTTTTATTTAGTAGTAAGTGCACATTTTGCTTCTTGATAAAAGGAGCATAAAAAGAAGCCTCTTGGCTTGGCGCTCCTGCAATAACAAATTGATAGTCTGGAAACGTTTCTGAAACAGACAACATCACGGCAAGCATTTTGGTTATTTCTTGCTTTCTGCTTCCAGGAAGTAGTGCAATAATTGGTCTTTCGTCAAGTCCATGATCTGCAGCAAAAGTTGTTGGATTTGTGGGCGTTCTCTTGGCAATAGCGTCAATAAGTGGATGTCCTACAAAATGTACCGGGAAGGTGTGTTTCTCTTCGTAAAAACCTTTTTCAAAAGGAAGTATTACATACATGGCATCTACATCTCTTTTGATGTCTTTAATTCTGCCTTCTTTCCAAGCCCAAATTTGAGGCGAAATATAATAGTGTGTTCTAAAACCTTGATTTTTTGCCCATTTTGCAATGCGTAAATTAAATCCTGGATAGTCTATGAAAATTATAACGTCTGGTTGGTAGTTGGCAATGTCTTTTTTACAAACCGTAATATTTTTGAGTATGGTTCCAAGGTTGAAAATTACCTCAATAAAGCCCATAAAAGCAAGTTCTCTATAGTGCTTTACAAGCGTCCCTCCTTGTTCTTGCATTAGATCACCACCCCAAAACCGGAAGCTAGCTTCTGAGTCTTTAGCCCTAAGTGCCTTCATGAGATTAGCACCGTGCAAATCTCCTGAAGCTTCCCCTGCAATGATATAATACTTCATATAGTATGTTGTTCTAAAATTTCAGCAGTAAAAATTAATTAAAATATATTGTATAAGCTGCAATAGCTGTTATAAATGTAGCCATTACAACGCCTCTGGCGTTATACTCTCTATCAAATTTTAAGAAACTAAAAAAGACGGCTAGATTTGGTAATGCGCCTAGGGTGAGTACGGTCCATAAATTTCCAGATTTAATATAAAAATCTAAGGTGTCTGACATGCTAGTGCCTTTAATCTTAGAGACCATGAGTATACACAAAAAAATTCCAATTGCATTTGCAATGAGTCCTGTTATAAACCCGATTCCTATTTGTTTTTTCATTTATAAATCCCAGGTATTAATATCTTTTATAGCATGATGCGCTGTTAAATCAAATTGGACAGGCACTACAGAAACATAGCCATTAGCAAGCGCCCATTCATCTGTGTCTTCGCCTTTGTCTTTATTGATAAATTTTCCGGTGAGCCAATAATAATCTCGCCCTAATGGACTTTTTCGTTTGTCAAAACTTTCTTGCCAATAGGCATCAGCTTGCCTGCAAACCTTTACGCCTTTTATTTCGTTTTCTTGGAGCTTAGGGATGTTTACATTTAAAACAACTCCTGGGGGAAGTCCTTTTGTAAGACATTGTTCAACCATGAGTTTAATGTATTTTTTTGCAGGTTCAAAATCTGCATCCAGTGCGTAGTCTAATAAAGAAAAACCAATGGACGGAATTCCAACTGTGCCCGCCTCAACAGCTGCACTCATAGTGCCACTATAAATTACATTAATAGAAGAGTTGCTTCCATGGTTTACCCCACTTACGCATAAATCTGGTTTTCTATCCAGAAGTTCATTAATGGCGATTTTAACACAATCTACGGGAGTTCCACTACAACTATATTCTTTTTGAGGTGCTTTTTTGTCAATGATTATACGATTACAGTAAAGTGTATCGTTAATAGTAATAGCGTGTCCCATTGCACTTTGTGGCGCGTCTGGAGCTACAACAACTACCTCTCCAAAAGCATTCATCACTTCTATAAGTGTTCGAATTCCAGGAGCAGTAATACCATCGTCGTTAGTAACTAAAATTAATGGTTTTTTTTTGCTCATGCTTCCTGTGTTTGTCTTACAAAAATACAGTTATTAATTGTATGTGTGGCCATTGAAAAAATAACAATTTTTATACTTCTATTAACAAAAAAATAGGAATTATAAAGAGGCTTGGCACGGTTTTTTATATATTTTTAACATTCTTATAAAAGAATATTATATGCAATTGATGAAAAAGAATTTTAAAGTACTCTTGTTGGCTGTTTTTGTAGCAGCAGCATCTTGCAGCTTTACAACCAAAAGTTTTGAAGACCCTGAGAAAGACAAATTATTAATAGATTTAATAACATATGTTCTTGATAAATGGCACTATGAAGCTGCAACATTAGATGATACTTTTTCTACGGCAGTGTACGATACGTTTATTGAAGGTGTAGATCCAATAAAACGTTATTTCTTGCAAAGTGATATTGAATCGTTCGAGATGTATAAAACAGAAATTGATGATCAAATAAAATTAAAAGAAGTGACTTTTTTCAATTTTGTTTATGAGCGTTTGATGCTGCGTATGGAGGAATCAAAAGCAATGTATCAAGAGGCATTAAACACGCCTTTTAATTACGATAAAAAGGAGACTATTAACGTAGATTATGATGCGTCTTTGTATGCAAAGACTAAAGACGAGTTACAGGCACGTTGGAGAACGCAATTAAAATTCTCTACCATTTCTAACTTCTATGACTTAATAGAAGAAAAGGAGTCAATAGGAAAAAGGAAAGCAGCAGCAATCAAAGAAGGAGAAGCGTATATTCCAACAGGAAATGAAGATTTGACTGAAACAGAACTAGAAGCAAAATCTAGAGTTTCAACACAAACAAGTTTAGAAGAATATTATGACTTTACGGATGACTTAGAGCGTAAAGATTATTTTGCTATTTTCTTAACTACAATCGTGGAGCAGTTTGATCCTCATACAAATTATATGGCGCCACCAGATAGAGACCGTTTTGACCAGCGCATGTCTGGTAAGCTAGAAGGTGTTGGTGCACGCCTACAGAAAAAGAAAGATTATATCCATGTTATGGAGGTTATTAGTGGAGGACCAGCATGGCGTGGAGAGCACATTGAGGTAGGAGATATTCTATTAAAAGTAAGGCAAGAAGATGAACTTGAGTCTGTAAGTATTGTTGGGATGAGAATTGATGATGCCGTAAAACTCATTAAAGGGCCTAAAGGGTCAAAAGTAACGCTTAGTGTAAAAGGGGTAGATGGATCTATTCGTGAAGAAACGATTAGAAGAGATGTGGTTGAATTGGAAGAAACCTATGCGAAATCTACCATTATAGATAAAGGAGACAACACCTATGGTTTAATTAATTTACCTGCATTTTATTTTAATATGCAAAACTACAAAGAGCGTAATGCCGCCACAGATATTGAAAAAGAAATTAGCAGCCTAAAAAAAGAAGGTGTTGAAGGCTTGGTATTAGATTTACGAAATAATGGAGGTGGGTCTCTCAGAACTGCAGTAGATATTGCAGGACTATTTATTAAAGAGGGTCCTGTAGTTCAAGTAGCAAGTAGTGGAGGTGCTAAAGAAGTATTAAAAGATAAAGATGAAGCAATTGCCTGGGATGGTCCACTTGTAATTTTAGTTAACGAACTTTCTGCCTCGGCTTCTGAAATATTAGCGGCCGCTATGCAGGATTATAAAAGAGCTATCATTATTGGAAGCACTCAAACCTATGGCAAAGGAACCGTTCAAAATGTGGTAGATTTAAATCAATGGTTGCGCAAAAATGACCAAGGAGATATGGGTGCTTTAAAGATTACAACACAAAAATTCTATAGAGTTAATGGAGGTTCTACTCAGTTAGAAGGTGTTAAAAGTGATGTTGTTATGCCAGATCGCTACAGTTATTTTGATATAGGAGAGCGTGATTATGACAATCCGTTACCGTATGATAAAATAACGCCAGCAAATTATGAAGTTTGGGGAGGATATATGGATTATGAGGCTACTATTGAGAAAAGCAAGCAGCGTATTGCTTTAAACAATCAATTAAAACTCATTGAAGAAAATGCAAAGTATATTAAGAAGCGTCGTGACCAAATGGAGGTAACACTTAATTTAACAACCTATCGAGCAGAAATTGATAAAAACAAGGAAAACATTAAAAAGTTTGAAGCCATGGAAACCTATGATAATAAATTAAACTATAGGTCCCTTCCCGATGAATTAGCTTTTATGCACCAAGATACAACGCTAAGGGAGAAGCGAAAAAGATGGCATAAAAGTCTTACTAAAGACGTCTATGTCGAAGAAGCTGTAAGTGTTTTAAAAGACCTAGGCTTAGCTAATATAAAAAATAGAAAAGTAAAAACACTAAAAAAGTAGAACGTCATTTACAGTATTAAAACCTGCGATCATTGTCTTGTGATAGCAGGTTTTTTTCTGTCTAAGAAGTGCCTAAGTTTTCCTACATTTACGATGTGAAAAAAGCCACATCATTATCACAATTAGCCTTTCAAAAGTTTTGCAAAAACTTTTGGGGAATGGGGAGTATTGTTTTTTTAACCTTAGCAGTGCTTGTTGCTTTTTTCGCCTATGCTTTGGCACCAGATAACAGTGAAAACGCAAACCAAATGCATTTATCAATACATTCCAAACACCCTGGGTTTAGTGTAAAGATGCTTGTTCTTCCTGTTGCAGTTAGCCAACAAAGTGGGTTCTATACTTTTTTCTTCGGAAATAAGAACGCCAACACAGAAATCCCTATAGGTAGTTATACCATTACAAAAACAGGGATATCTATTTCTGAGTATGCTGAAGATGGCTCTGGACTTACAAAAGATTTTTTAATAGCTCAGTTTCCAAATATTGCGACACCAAGCGAAATAGAACGGCGGTATATTTCAGAACAAACTTTTTTGCTGGGCACCGATAAATATGGGCGAGATTTATTAAGTAGAATGCTTATTGGAATTCGGATATCTCTTGCCATTGGCTTTGTTGCCGTTTTTATATCGCTAGTAATTGGTGTTTCTTTGGGAGCTATTGCAGGTTATTTTGGCGGAAAGGTGGATGCTATTATTATGTGGGTTATTAATGTAACCTGGTCAATTCCAACCTTACTTTTAGTAATTGCTATTACCTTGGCGTTAGGGAAGGGCTTTTGGCAAGTATTTATTGCCGTAGGTCTAACTATGTGGGTTGAGGTTGCCAGAGTAGTGCGTGGGCAGGTATTGAGTGTAAAAGAGATGCAATATGTAACTGCAGCGAGAGCACTAGGGTTTACAGATTATAGAATCATTACCAAACACATTCTTCCTAATATAATGGCACCAGTCATTATCATTAGTGCAGCTAATTTTGCAGGCGCAATTCTTATAGAAAGTGGACTCAGTTTTTTAGGCATTGGAGCACAACCTCCAATGCCTAGTTGGGGAGGTATTATTAAAGATCATTACAGTTATATTGTATTAGGGAAACCTTATTTAGCTGTTATTCCTGGGCTTGCTATTATGAGTTTGGTTACCGCATTTATGTTGGTGGGTAATGCTTTGCGTGATGCATTAGACGTAAAGGGTTAATGCTTTAAAATAGGAAACGTTTTATAAACGTAGCCTTAATGAAAAAGGCTCACAGGTCCATAATAGTTATGTGTAGTAATGGTTTGATGCATCAAGCCTTACAAATATAAAGAGTAAAATAGTGAACCCCCACAAGCTTGATCCTCCATAGCTAAAGAAGGGTAGTGGTATGCCAACGGTAGGAAACAAGCCAGTAACCATACCTACATTTATAAAAAAATGGAAAAAAATAATAGCAGCTACACTATACCCATACACGCGTGTAAACTGGCTTTTTTGCTGTTCAGCAAGAACTAATATTCGTATTATTAAAAATATAAATAAAAGAATAACTCCTAAGCTCCCTATAAACCCCCACTCTTCTCCAACTGTGCTAAAAATATAATCGGTGTGTTGTTCAGGTACAAAATCACCTTTGGTTTGTGTTCCTTCGGTCCAGCCTTTACCAAACCAACCACCACTTCCAATAGCAATCTCACTTTGGTTGGTGTTGTAGCCTATTCCTTTAGTGTCTACTTCTTTGCCTAGCACAATATTAAAACGATCTCTATGGCGTTGCTCAAAAACATTGTTAAATATATAACTCACCGAAAAGGCAAAGCCAATACAGGCCATTGCAATGGCAGCATATTTTAAAAGAGAAGGCTTCCGTTTTTGTTTTTTGTTTTTTAAGAAAATTCCTATTGTTATTAGGACTACCAAAAGCGCAATCCATGGAGCGCTAATGACAAGTGTTCCAACAAATAAAGCGGCAGCAAAAAAACCTAGTAATAAGTATACAAAGTGCAAGCCTTCACGATACAACGGAAAAATAAAGGCAACATAAATTAAGGCGCTACCTGGGTCTGGCTGCGGAATAATAATTAAGGCGGGTAAGGCTAAAATTAGGAATGCTTTTAACTGATCCCTAAAAGCATTCATATTGGTTTGTATGTCGCTTACGTATTTCGCTAATGCCAATGCCGTGGCAGCTTTGGCAAATTCACTAGGTTGTATGCTTGCAGGGCCAATAGCGTACCACGATGTTGCACCATTTACATTGTTTCCAAACACATATAGGCCAAGTAAAGTGACCAAAGAGCCCAAATAGATAATACTTGAAAACCGTTCATAAAACTTAGTGTCTAAAGCCAGAATAAAGACGATGAGCACGAAGCTAAGGCAAATCCAAAGAAGCTGCTTGGTATAAATTTGATTAAAGTCAAAAAAACGCATGCTATCTTCTGTATAAGATGCAGAATAAATATTTACCCATCCAATAGTTACGAGTGCTAAGAACAATAGCATGGTAATCCAATCAAATTTTAATATTTTTTTTATAGTAGGCATTATTGATTGATTTTAAATGGCCTTCCAGTATAGGGTTTGGCATATTCTTCCTCTAAACTTCCATCTAGAACATAGGCCTCCATATCTGTCCTTGTGATTTCTCCATTAATGTACTTTTCAATCATAAGGCTAGCAATTCTTCCCGCCCAACGTGCTCCCCAATAGCCGTTTTCAACAAAAACTGCTATGGCTATTTTTGGATCTTCTTTAGGTGCAAAAGCAATAAACACAGAGTGGTCTGTAAGTTGTTTTACCGTGCCATTTATTTTTTTGAAATTTTCCGCTGTTCCCGTTTTCCCACAAATTTCTATATCAGGAATTTGTAAAAACGTAGCAGTACCATCCTTATATACGTCATGCATCCCTTCTATTATAGGTTCAAAATATCTGGGATCTATGGTTGTTTTATTTTTAATTTCAAAGACGCTAGGAATGGTGTCTTGATCTTGTACATTTTTTATAATATGGGGGCGCACCCACCAACCTCTATTTGCAATTGCAGCCGTGAAGTTTGCCATTTGTATTGGTGTTAATAATACTTCTCCTTGTCCTATTGCATTTGATATAGTAGCCGTTGCGTACCAATTATTGTTTGGATATTTTGCATTATAAGTATTGGAGCTTGGTATTTTACCTCTACTGCCCACTGGTAAGTCGTACCCTAAGAAATTTCCTAAACCAAAACTCAGTAAGTGATTTCGCCAATTGTCAATTCCTTCTTGTGGAGTGTTGTATTTTTCAATAACACGTTTGTACACGGTGCAAAAATAAGTATTACAAGACTTGGCGATACCTCCCTGTAAATCTAGAGGGCTTTTGTGATCGTGGCAGCCTAGTTTGCGTCCTCTTTTACCATAATAATATCCTCCTCGGCATTCAATTCTTTCAGAAAGGCTTACCACGTTTTCTTGCATAGCAATAAGCGCTGTGAGTGTTTTAAAAGGAGAGCCTGGCGGATATTCTGCCTTAAGACCTCTGTCAAACAAAGGGATGGCTATAGTATCATAATAAAGTTTAGTAAAGTTTTGAGATCGTTCTCTGCCAACCAATAGACTTGGGTCAAAATAGGGCGCTGTTACTAAAGATAAAATCTCCCCTGTTTTAGGTTCTAGCGCAACAATACCTCCTCGTTTGTTGGAGAAAAGTTTTTCTCCATACGCTTGGAGTACAGCATCGATGGTAAGCGTGATGTCTTTTCCGCGCTCTGGGAGTGTATCAAAAATACCTTCTTTATATTGACCGATTTCTCTGTTAAACCTATCTTTTTGAATGTACTTTACTCCTTTTGTACCTCTTAAAATTTCTTCATATTGTTTTTCAACACCGGTCATACCAATGATTTCTCCCATCTCATAAGCGGGATTTTTGTCAATAATATTTTGGTCTACTTCTCTAATGTACCCTAAGACGTTTGCAGAATGGGATACTTCATAATCTCGTAATGATCTTTTCTGAATGAAGAACCCACGATACTTATGAATCTTTTCAGAGAGCGATGCATATTCATTTTTGGTGAGCTGCGGTATTATTGGAGAAGCTAAACGTGGAGAATAGTGCCTAGCTGCGCTAAGTTTTTCAAGAAGTGTTTCTTTTGA
>JBLHII010000009.1:0-22732 GCA_047616265.1 Minisyncoccia bacterium | reverse complement strand
ATTCCTGCATCTGCAAGCTGTGCTAGTTTAGCACTTGTTTTTGCTAACTGCATTAATGAAAGCGCTGCTTCCATCATCCTTGCACCACCACTTTTACTAATTAATAAAAAAGGTGTTTTCGTTTTTAAAGCATGGTCTGCTGCACGTGCAATTTTTTCTCCAACAACACTTCCCATAGAGCCTCCAATAAAGTTAAAGTCCATACACGCAATAACGATGTTTTGACCCATAGAATTTCCTACGGCTGTTCGAACGGCATCATTTAAACCTGTTTTACTTTGTGCTTCTTTTAGCCTGTCTGCATATTTCTTTTTGTCTTCAAACTTTAAAGGATCTTTAGAAGTAAGCGTTGCGTCTAATTCTTTGAATTTATTATTATCAAATAAAATTTCAAAATATTCTTTACTTCCAATGCGAACGTGATACCCGTCTTCTGGACTTACGTAGAAGTTTTTTTCAAGTTCTTCTGCATCTACCACTTTACCTGTAGGAGACTTATACCACAAACCCTTTGGTACATCTTTTTTCTCTTCGGTAGGAGTGTTAATTCCTTTTTTTGTTCTTTTAAACCAAGCCATATAATTGCGTTTATACCGTTTTTTTTATGAAATTCTGGTTATAGTGTATTAACGTTGTTTAGATCTTCAAAGGCCTTTTTTAAACGTGCTTTAAATGTGAGCTCAGCCTCACGCATCCACTTTCTTGGATCATAATATTTCTTGTTTGGGATATCTCTACCATCAGGATTTCCAATTTGAGTTCTAAGATATTCAATGTTTTTTACCATATAATCACGAGGTCCTTCAGTAAAAGCAAATTGAAGGTCTGTGTCAATGTTCATTTTCACAACACCATACCCAATAGCCTCACGAATTTCTTCTACAGTAGAACCACTTCCACCATGAAATACAAAATCTACCGGATTAGGACCTGTTCCAAATTTCTTCTGCACAAATTCCTGAGAATTTTTTAAAATTTTTGGAGTTAGTTTTACATTTCCTGGTTTGTATACACCGTGTACATTGCCAAAAGCCGCTGCAATGGTAAATTGATCGCTCACACTCATTAACTCCTCATATGCATAGGCAACTTCTTCTGGTTGTGTGTAAAGCTTTGAAACGTCTACATCACTGTTGTCTACACCATCTTCTTCGCCTCCAGTAATACCCAATTCAATCTCTAAAGTCATTCCTATTTTGCACATACGAGCTAAATATTCTTTACAAATAGCGATGTTCTCCTCGATTGGCTCTTCACTAAGATCAATCATGTGTGAGCTGTAAAGAGGTTTTCCAGTTTCTTTGTAATGTTGCTCTCCTGCATCTAATAAACCGTCTATCCAAGGCAATAATTTTTTAGCACAGTGATCTGTATGCAGAATAACAGTTGCACCATATAGTTCTGCTAATTGATGTACGTGTTTTGCACCTGCAATACCCCCAGCAATAGCCGCTTGTTGGTTGACATTAGACAATCCTTTTCCAGCGTTAAACACACATCCTCCATTAGAAAATTGAATGTTTACAGGAGCGTTTAATTCACCTGCAGTTTCCATCACTGCATTTACGCTACTGTTACCCACTACATTTACTGCAGGCATAGCAAATCCTTTTTCTTTTGCATATGCGTGGATGGCTTGGATCTCTTTTCCAGAAGCTACTCCTGGTTTAATTGTATGTGACATAGGGTTTGATTAGATTTAAAGCAAAAATAGTAAATTTAAGTTATAAGCAAGGGGCATTTTTATACCATTTACGTCACTCATTGTCAGACCGCTTTACTAGCAGCAATAGCTCCTCTTTTGTTGGTTAACAACAGTGACATTAGTAGGCCTTAAAAAAAGGCACCTAATGGCTAGAATGGATAATTAATTCCAATATTAACAACAGCATTAGCAAAATTGTATTCTTTAAACCATCGGTTTCCTTCAGAGAGGGCTGGGTTGTGCATTTTAAAACCAGTATCAAGTCTGGCGACAAAAAAACCAAAGTCATATCTAAGCCCTAGACCACTTGCTGCAGCAAGTTCTTTTAAATCTGCTAGACCATTAAATCTAGAGGCATCATCTTTAACATTATCTAGGGTGTTCCAAATATTTCCTGCGTCTATAAACAAGGCTCCTTTAAATGCCCCCAAAATCGGAAAACGGTATTCTAGATTAAATGCAAGTTTAAAATTAGCTTCATTAAAATCGAAAATGCCACCACTACTTCCTGGACCAAGATCATAGGGTCTCCACCCTCTATTGTCATTCGCCCCACCAGCAAAATAACTTCTAGTAAAGGGAATGCTTTCACTATTGCCGTAGGGTAGTGCAATACCTCCAAAAGCACGTATTGCAAGCACATTTTCATTAGATACTTGCCAGTGTTTGATTACCTCTGCTTCTGCTTTTGCATATTGAGAGAATACGACATCAATGGTTTCAAACTCTTCATCTCTGTTTTTTTCTATTCCAGCTAGGTTTGAAATTACTGAAAGTAACCCTCCAGCTGATTCCAATTTCCAACGAAATCTTGAAAAATTATTGTCAAAAATATTTTCCCTTGTGTCATGTGTCCATGTATAATTGGTTGCAAAAATAAGGTTGTTTTCAGTAAGTCTTTGACCCCGTTCGATGACGCTCAGTAATGTACTGGCTTGGTCTTGTTCTAAGATGTAATTACCTTCTTGCGTATTGTTTAAAAAGCTGTTGATTCCAGAAGGAATTGCTAGGATAATTTCATTGGTACTGTTTCGAGAGTAAAAAGAAGGGTCAATAGTGCCAGGGTTTGCGTTTTCAAGATGCTGAGCAATTTCATTTACTTGATTAAATGAGTTGGTGTAAATATTGAAAAAGTTATCTGTATTTAGGTTACGCACGAATTGAACGTTGAAAAAATCAAAGCTATTGGTTCTCGTTTTTGATGGACGCCAATCATAATTAAAAATAGCACCAAGGTTCTGCCTGTCTAGGCCAATATTATTTTGTGCATTAAAACCAAGACTAATATTGGTAGTAGGCGACATGTATTTTGGAATCCATCTATCAACAGGAATAGGGAATAAGAAACGGGGTAAAGACAACTTTGTATTTACACCAAATTCTGAAATATTAAAGAAACTTTCATCATCTGCAATGTCTTTAGAAGCTCCAATACTACCACTTCCAGATATTTGTAAAATCTCAGCTCCTCTAAATACATTGCGCAAAAATAACGAACCGCTAAACCCAACACCTAATTGTTGAATGGTAGATGTGTAGGCGTCAAAACTAGCATCTAAAGTAGCTTTTTCTCTTGGACTTAAAAAAAGTGTGCTAATTAGGCCTTGATTTTTAACGTCTCTTGGATCTTCTTGATAGGTGATGTTTGGATATTTAAAGACCTTTAAATCACTAATTTGGTTGTATGTTAAATTTCTATCTACATCTTTATACGTTTCATTGGGTAAGATAGAAATAGCATCAGTAATAGCCTTTGGATGGTATTTTAGTTTGCCATAGCTATATAGTGTATATCCGTTATAACGAGCTGAATCTTGAAATTTCCTTCCTTGATTGGCAAAGCTGTAATCTGTAATGATTTTTACTTCATTTACTTTGTATACTTTGAATGGGGCTGTTTTGATGCTGTCATTTTCTTCAACAGTACGTTCTGGAATGATATAGCTAATATTTACTTTGTTTCCAGTATTAACAGTGTCTGCCTCAAAATTAATGTAATCTCTATTAAAATTATACAGGCCTGAGTTCCGTAGTTGCATGGTAATGCGCTCGCGTTCATTCTCAAAATCTGTAGCAGAATATTGGGATCCTTTTTTTATGAATGTTTTATCTTTAGTTTCTTGAAATATAGCGTCTATGATGGGTGATGCTATTTTTTCTTGAATGGTGTTAATAGTATAGGGCTTGTTGCGTGTTACATTGTAGGTAATTTCTGCGCGCCTTTCTTTACCTTCGTTTTTGCTAATATTATACGTAGCCGTTACATTAAACCAACCTCTTTTTGCATACCATAGTTTGATGCGATCTAGGGATGTTTTTGTTTGACCCTCATTTATGATTTCGGGAGCATCTCCAGATTTTTTGAGCCAATTGTTGAGCCCTATGTAGTAATTTTCTAATTCATTCAATTGTTTTTTGGAGAGAAACTGAATCATTCTCTTTTCTCTTTTCTCTTTTTTATATAGCCATTTATTAAATGTACTATCTGCTTTTTGGTCTGCAAGATTATAGAAGTGGAGTCCAATAGGAATACCTATTAGAGGTAGTTTTGTATTTGGACGTTGTGCTAATTGACTAAATACGCCGGGGTCTTCTATTTTTTCACCATCAACCTCAATTGTGTTTTTGGTAAGTAAGAACTGATTTCCGGATACATTCTTTACCGCATTACAAGAGGCCAAGACAATAGTAATTCCTAAAATTAATGATATTTTTGTGATGCCTATTTTCAAAAGAGTCAAAAGGGTCAAGTGGGTTGTTTATCTAAAAATCAAAAATACTATAATTTGATAAGTAAAGGTCAAATAAAACTAATAACGAGTTTACAGCAAAAAAAGTACCGAAATAAAGAAGGTCTTTTTATTGCTGAAGGGCCTAAAGTGATTGGAGAGCTTCTTAAAGAAAAACTAGAGCTTCACAGTTGTTTTAGCACCCTTGTCGAAGAGAACATGCAGGGTGTTTCTTATATCTCAGAAGAAAATCTTCAGAAAATTAGTTGCTTGACAACGGCCAATACCTCTTTGGCAATCTTTAAAATACCAAATTCAAAACCACTTCAAGAAATAGGGCTAACTCTTGTAATAGATGCTGTTAGAGATCCCGGAAATTTAGGAACTATAATACGCTTGTGTGACTGGTTTGGGGTAACGCAGTTGGTGTGCTCTCTAGATACCGTAGATTGTTATAACCCCAAAGTAATACAAGCAACTATGGGCTCTATTGCTAGGCTTCCTATACATTATCTAGACATTGAAGCGTATCTAAAAAATTCAAAAGCACCTGTCTATTCCGCAATGATGGATGGTGCTAATGTATACACGACAGAATTACCTACTCATGCCATACTCATTATGGGTAATGAGGCAAATGGTGTTTCAGCAAAGATACAAGCGCTTTCAACACACCCAATTGCTATTCCGCAATATGGAACAATACAGGCTACAGAGAGTTTAAATGTAGCTACTGCTACAGCAATACTTTTAAGTGAGTTTACGCGTGCTACTGAAACGTAAAGTTAATAAACAGTCCACGAGAATTTATAGTGCTTAGGTTTGACGTATATTCACTAAGCGGGTTATTGTCTGGAACCAGCTCGTTGCTTGTCGCAAATACACCACGAATGGACGGGGTGAATTTAAAGAAGTATAAATACATGTCTACACCAAAGCCTAGTTCAAAATAATTTGTGATACGTGTGGTTCTAAACTGCCCTAAACTATTGTCTTCGGGGTTCCGCTCGTTACTAGATAAATTTAAAGAAGTAGAGACACCACCTACAACAAAAGGCTTCCAGTTATTCAATCGTTTTGTGCTAAACTTGAGCAACAGTGGTATGTGTAAGTAGGTAGATTTCACCTCTCTTAAAATGTCTAATTCTTCTTGAAACCTAGGAAAACGAAGGTTTCGCTGGGTAAAATAGAGACCTGGTTCTAGTCTAAGGTTTAGGTATTTATTAATACGCATGTCTCCAATAAGACCTACATTAAAACCTGTAGTAGACTCTACAGTAACATCTGTATTAGCGTCACCAAGCTCACCGTTGTATTCAATTTTAAAATCGTAGCTGTTAAACCCTAAAAAATAACCCCATGTTAAAAACTTGGCGTCAAAGGTTTCTAGGTTTGATAAGCGCTCTCTGCTAAACAACTGTGCTTGAGCACTTTGAAAAAACAGTCCTATTGCTAAGAGTATTATTAATTTTTTCATACTATTTTGTAGCGCTATAAATGGTTGCTACACCAAACGTTTGTGGTTTATGTTGTACCTCTATAAACCCCGTTTTTCTTATAATATTGTTTAAGGTCTCCCCATATGGAAATGCAGAAGCGCTTTCGCTCAAGTAGGTGTAGGCAACTTTGTCTCTACTAAAAATTTTACCAATCAACGGTAGTATGTTTTTGCTGTATATGTGATAGCCTTGTCTAAAAGGAAAGGTAGTAGGCACAGAGGTCTCGAGAATAATAAAGAGCCCTCCTTTTTTTAAAACACGTAATATTTCAGAAAGTCCTTTTTCGAGATTTTCAAAATTTCGCACTCCAAAAGATACCGTAATGACATCAAAGCTACTGTCTTGAAAAGGCATGGCTTCACCATCTCCTTTGATGAAGTCTACTTTAGACGCCAGTGAGGTGTTGACTACTTTTTTGCGGGCCATTGATAGCATCCCTTCAGATATGTCAAAGCCTATAATTTTTTTTGCTGGAACATTTTGAGCGTATTGGATGGCTAAATCTCCTGTTCCTGTGGCAACATCTAGGATGCTCTCAGGCTTGTGGTTTTTAACCATTTTCAGGACCTTACGTCGCCATTTTAAGTCTGTGCCTAATGAGATGACTCTATTAAGCTTGTCATATTTATTTGATATTGTGTCAAACATTTGTTCTACTTGCTCCTTTTTGTTGCGGGTAGAATCTTTATAAGGAGTTACTTTTTTTTGTGTTGTCATTTCGGGTGCAAAAATAGCGTTTTTTATTCTGAAATTTTAAAATTTAGAAACACCATCTTAAAATAATACCTTTCCAAAAAGTTCTTTTTTCAATATAGAATATAGCAGAAACTAGAAGATACGAAGTGGAGTGGCTATTGTGATTTAAAATTTCAATACATTTGCATTTTATTTCTAACTATTCTTATGAAAATTATAATCGCTGGTGCAGGTGAAGTAGGTTTCCATTTAGCAAAACTACTATCTTTTGAATCTCAGGATATCACATTAATTGATAACAATAGAGATTCTTTGTCATACGCAGATACCCATCTTGACATACGTGTAGTGCGTGGAGATGCTACTTCTATCAAAGTTTTAGAAGACAGTAACGTTGTTGAGACAGATTTGGTTATTGCTGTAACTTCTTCAGAAACTACCAATATTACGGTTTGCGTTCTTGCAAAACAATTAGGAGCCAAACGAACCATTGCAAGAATCTCAAACCCAGAGTTTATAGAACGTAAAGACGAGGTTGGTTTTACTGAATTTGGTATTGATGAGTTGATCTCACCAGAGTCTTTGGCTGCCAATGAGATAGAATTATTGCTCAATCAAAGTGCTTTTAATGACACGTATGAATTTGAAGGAGGTGCACTTACGATGATTGGTTTGCACTTAAACCGGACCAATAGTTTTGTAGACAAAACAGTGAGAGAGGTTGCTAGTGTTTTTCCTAATCTAAAGTATGTGCCAATAGCAATGCAGCGATTTGGAACCCAATATACTATTATTCCAAGAGGAGACACGCAGTTTAAAGAGGGCGACCAGGTCTATTTTATAACCACCAAAGATGACGTTGATGAAATTTATAAGCTCACTGGAATTGAACGTCACGACATACGTAATGTTATGATTTTAGGAGGAAGTAATATTGGGTATAAGACTGCCAATGATTTGTGTAAGAATAAATTTAATGTGAAACTTATCGAAAACGATAAGGAGAAAGCTTTTGAAATAGCAGATGACATACCAAATTGCTTGGTTATAAATGGAGATGGAAGAAATGTAGAATTACTTTTAGAAGAAGACATACAAGACATGGATGCATTTATCTCTGTAACAGGAAATAGTGAAACTAATATTATGTCTTGTTTGGTGGCAAAGTCAAAAGGAGTCAAAAAGACGATTGCTTTAGTAGAAAATATGGATTATTTTCAATTATCTCATTCTATTGGTATTGATACATTAATCAATAAAAAACTACTTGCAGCCAATAATATTTTTAGGTACATACGCAAAGGAGAAGTGGTAGCCATGACGAAATTAAACAATATGAATGCAGAATTACTTGAGTTTGTAGTAACGCCCTCCTCTAATGTCGCAAATAAAATTATACGTGATATTGATATCCCAAGGTCTGCTATTATTGGTGGCGTGATTCGTGATGGAGAAGGGTGTATTGCTTTAGGTGATTTTAAAATAGAAAGTAATGATCGTGTAGTTGTTTGTTGCTTACCACAAGCTATAAGTAAAGTAGAAAAACTTTTTGCGTAATGAGTTTTTTTAAAAAAATAAATCATAAAATTATTGCCCATATTATGGGGCTGCTGTTAGTCGTAAATGGTTCTTTTATGCTAATAGCCTCTATTATGAGTGCCGTCTATAAAGATGGCGTGCTAGAAGAAATGCTGCTCTCTGGTTTTGTTACTTTGGCTTTGGGTGGCTCGATTATGGTTTTAACTCGAAATCATAAAAAAGAGTTGCATAAAAAAGACGGCTATATTGTAGTTGCAATGGGATGGGTTATTATGTCTTTAGCAGGCACATTACCGTATCTGTTTTCAGGTGCTATTCCTTCTTTTACCAATGCTTTTTTTGAAACCATGAGCGGCTACTCTACAACTGGAGCAAGTATTTTAAACGATGTAGAAAGCCTTCCTGAAGGCATCTTGTTTTGGAGAAGTATTACACACTGGATTGGAGGGATGGGTATTATTGTGCTGGCTGTAGCTATTTTACCGCTACTCGGTATTGGCGGTATGCAGTTGTTTGCTGCAGAAGCCCCGGGTCCTGGAGGAGATAAATTACACCCAAGGATTACCGATACTGCAAAACGGTTGTGGTTTATATACGTGGGATATACCGTTGCCGAAACGGTCTTGTTGAGGTTGGCGGGTATGAGCTTTTTTGACGCCATAAACCATTCATTAAGCACCTTAAGCACAGGAGGTTTTTCTACGAAAAATATGAGTATAGCATACTGGAATGACACGCCATTAATACAATATATTATTATCTTTTTTATGTTCCTTGCTGGTACGAACTTTGTGTTAAGTTATTTTGCTTTTAAGCTTAAGTTCTCTAAAATAGTTAGAGACGAAGAATTTACCTCTTATGCGATATTAATTCTCTCTCTTACGGCTATTTTTGCAGCCGTTATTTACTTTAATGTTGACCTTACCACAAGCAGTATAGTACATCCTATGGTATGGGGTGAGTTTGAGGCAAGTTTACGACATGCTTTATTTCAAATATTAGCAATTGTTACTACTACAGGTTTTATAACAGCAGATTATGCTTTATGGACCCCTATACTAACCATTTCAATTTTTGGTTTAATGTTTTTAGGGGGTTCTTCTGGTTCTACTTCTGGTGGTATAAAAATTGTGCGCCATTTAATTATGATTAAAAATGGAGTTTTAGAGTTCAAACGCACGTTACATCCTAATGCAATTTTGCCGGTTCGTTATAACACAAGAGCCGTGCAGCAACCTATTGTTTTTAATGTTCTAGGATTTTTCATATTGTATATGTTATCTTTTATAATTGGGGTTATTGTTTTCTCTGTGCTTGGCCTTGATTTTAAAACAGCACTAGGAGCAGCAGCTTCTACCTTGGGTAATGTAGGTCCAGCTTTAGGAGATCTTGGCCCAGTGCATACGTATGCAGATTTACCTAGTTTGGCAAAATGGTGGGCTACTTTTCTAATGTTAATAGGGAGGTTAGAATTGTTTACAGTGCTTATATTGTTTACACCTTTCTTTTGGAGAACACGATAATTTAATACTCAATAGAAATAATCTCAATTTCTACACGTCTATCTTTGATGTTGTTTCTGCCTGTTGGTTGTCTAAAAGCCATTCCCTTGTAGCTCATCCTATTTTTATTGATGCCATTACTTACAAGATAGCTATATACATATTTTGCTCTAGCTTCACTTAAATTATTTTCCCCTGTTCGGATGTTTATAAAATCTCTACCAGGGTTATTGGGGTCTCCGCAGCAAATATGACCTAGAAGTTTAAATGTCATGTTTGGGTTCTGCTGTAAAAAAGTTAGCAGTGTTTTTAAGGATTTCTTACTTTCATTTACCATGACATCTCTGTCTTGGTAAAACATAATTCCCTCAATAGTAATTTTATCTCCACCTTTAAATACTTTGGCGTATTCTGGAGCTACATCCTTTTTGTTAGGTTTAATAACAACTTCTCCTTGTACTCTAATATGGTCTTTTTTTAAATGTATAAAAATATCTACACGTCTGTTTATCTCTGCATCACTCTCTAGTTCTCCATATCCAAGTGATGAAATAATGGTGAACTCACGTAATTTGTTTGTAACATTGGTTGCTCTTTGTTGAGAAAGTTCCAGGTTATAGTCTTCTTCTCCAACAGTATTTGTGTATCCTTTTATGTGTACATCAAGTTTATTTTTGTTGTCTAATTTTTTTATGCTGTCAAGAATAGTAATATGTCCTTGTGTTATTTCTGCTTTATCATTCTCAAAATACAAGGAAAACCGTCTTTCTTCTTCTTGTGCCCATAAAACAGAAGAAGAAAATAAGAATATATATATAAATAATAGTTTCATGCTTTGTGCTTAAGAATACTTAAATATACTAAAATCAAGTGAATTTTAAAATGTTTGACTAAGTAGAAATATACATGTTTGCTTATTATGAGTTTAGATGGCTCAAGTCAATTTCATTGGTTTCCTTTCCTGTAGAGAGTGTGATAAGGCTTTGAACATTTCCTAAATAAGGGAGTAATGTAAGTTTAGTGATGATAAAAGTTTCATAGGCTTCAATATCTTCTATGATTAATTTTAGCAGATAATCAAATGTGCCACTAACTCTATGACATTCTACTACCTCTGGAAAATCATTTACTTTTCTCACAAATTTTTCTAAATAAGTACGGGTATGGCCTTGAAGGGTTATGGCAACAAACACTGTTTGTTTAAGCCCTAGTTTTTTTGGATTTAACCGAGCAGAATATCCTTTAATATATGCTTCTCGCTCCAATTTTTTTATACGTTCAAAAATGGGTGTTGTCGATCTTTTTAAATCTTCAGCAAGACTTTTTACGGTTCGATTGGAGTCTTTTTGTAATGCTTTAAGGATGGCAATGTCTGTTTGGTCAAGTTTCATTTGCTATTTATTCGGTTATTAGCGCCTAAAAATAGAATAAATAATAGCTATTTTATCATAAAAAAGATTTTAACACTAGTTTATAACTATAAGGCAGACATTACTTCCTCTTTAAATCGTGATTTTTGTATTTTTGTATTTCATATTAATTAAGGAGGTATCTATGACTGAAACTGCATTTAACATGCCCAAAATGGGAGAAAGTATCACCGAGGGTACAATCCTTAATTGGCTCGTACAAGAAGGAGAGGCTTTTGATGAAGGCGATATACTTGTTGAAGTTGCCACCGATAAGGTAGATAATGAAGTTCCAGCTCCAGCTCCAGGGTTTATGGTGTCTCACCAGGCAGCCGTGAATGATATAGTTCCAGTAGGTCAGGCCATCGCTATATTGTCATTTTCTAATGAAGGAGCTGCGCCTAAAACTCCTTTAGAAAATACTCCTAAAAAAGAACTAATTAAAAGTGCCAACACCGCTAAAAAATCTGTATCTACTCCAGGTTCTTTTAAGGTAAACAACAACGTTTTTGTTTCACCACTAGTAGATAGTATGGCTAGAAAGCATCATATTAGTTATGAAGAGTTGGCGCGTATTGAAGGTACTGGCAAAGAGGGGCGCATACGCAAAAGCGATATTTCAAGTTATATAGAAGCGGGGAGGCCATTTCAGTTTGCTCAAGTGGTCTCTTCAAGCAATGGCTATAGCATACCAGACTTACAATTTGATAAAGGCACCGGAAAGATCATTGAGATGGATCGAATGCGTGAAATGATAGCAGACCATATGGTGTACAGTAAGCATACTTCGCCACATGTAACAGCTTATGTAGAGGCAGACTTAACCAACATGGTTGCTTGGCGTACTGCACATAAAGCACCTTTTCAAGAAATGCATGGAGAGAAGCTTACGTTTACACCTTTGTTTATTGAAGCAGTAGCAAGTGCTATTAAGGAGTTTCCAATGATTAACGCATCACTTGATGGAAAGAATATTATCATAAAAGAAGAAATTAATATTGGAATGGCAACTGCGTTACCCTCAGGTAATTTAATAGTTCCCGTCGTTAAAAATGCAGATAAAAAAGATTTAAAAGACCTTGCAACAGCCACAAATGAGTTGGTAGGAAAATCTCGGTCAGGAACTTTAAAAGGGGACGATATTAAAGGAGGTACCTTTACTATTAGCAATGTAGGAACCTTTGGAAGTTTAATGGGCACACCAATTATTAACCAACCAGAAGCCGCTATTCTTGCAACAGGAATTATAAAAAAACGTGCCGAGGTGATCGAAAAACCAACGGGTGACACTATTGAAATACGAAGCATGATGTATTTATCACTTTCGTTTGATCATCGAATTGTAGATGGATATCTAGCGGGTTCTTTTTTAAAGCGCATTGCCGATAATTTGGAAAACTTTGATGTAAACCGGACCTATTAATTTTTTTGGTTTGAGTGTCGCTGAAATGTATTTAAATGATTAAAATAAGTGTGAAGTAAATTTGCATTGCCTTAAAATATGAAAATAACAAAAGAATTAATTTTTCAAGCCTTTAAAAACCTTGTCACTGCAAAAACAATGACAGAGGTTTATGAAGAAAACTTTAAAGTTGTTTCTAAGTATGTACATGCTACTTCTCGTGGTCATGAAGTTATACAAACAGCGCTTGGAATGCAATTACAGCCTCAAGATTACCTATTTCCATACTATCGTGATGATGCTATGCTATTAGCCATAGGGATGACTCCTTATGAGTTAATGTTACAGGTGTTGGCTAAAAAAGACGATCCGTTTTCTGGAGGGCGGACCTACTATTGTCACCCTAGTTTAAGAGACGATGACAAACCTAAAATACCACACCAAAGTAGCGCTACAGGAATGCAGGCTATTCCAGCTACAGGAGTGGCAATGGGGTTTTGGTATCAAGAGGCTGAGAAGCTTTCTGTCCATTTAAAAGGAGAAGCACCTGTGGTAGTATGCTCTTTAGGTGATGCAAGTGTAACAGAAGGTGAAATTGCAGAAGCCTTTCAGATGGCTGCCTTAAAACAGTTGCCTATTTTATATTTGGTACAAGATAATGGCTGGGACATTTCTGCGAACGCTGCAGAAACTAGAGCTCAGGATGCTGCCCAATATGCTGCAGGATTTCATGGTCTAGAGGCTATCTCCATTGACGGGACAGATTTTGAAGAAAGTTACAACACAATCAAAGAAGTACTTGAGAAAATTAGAACAGAGCGCCGACCCTTTTTAATACACGCCAAAGTTCCATTGTTAAATCATCATACTTCTGGTGTGCGCATGGAGTTTTATAGAGATGACCTAGAGGAAGCAAGGTCTAGAGATCCATATCCTAAAATGCTTGAGACCCTTTTAGATTTGGGGGTTTCCAAAGATGAAATAAAAGACATAGAAATTAAAATTGAAGCCGAAATAAAACTTGGGCTAGCCCGTGCTTTAAAAGCAGAAGATCCCTCTCCAGCAGATTTATTTACACATGATTTTGCACCCACTCCAGTAACAGAAGAAGTAGGGGAGCGCACTCCAAAAGGTGCTGAAAAAGTGGTGATGGTAGATTGTGCTTTATTTGCTATTGAAGAACTTATGGCAAAACATCCTGAATGCTTGTTGTATGGTCAAGATGTTGGAGCTCGTCTTGGAGGTGTGTTTAGAGAAGCAGCAACCTTGGCGCAAAAATTTGGAGATAATCGAGTGTTTAATACTCCTATTCAAGAAGCTTTTATTGTAGGTTCTACGGTGGGTATGAGTGCGGTAGGTTTAAAGCCTATTGTCGAGGTGCAGTTTGCAGATTATATCTGGCCTGGGCTAAATCAATTATTTACTGAGGTGTCTAGAAGTTGTTATCTATCAAATGGTAAATGGCCTGTATCCATGATTTTACGTGTGCCTATTGGCGCTTATGGTAGTGGTGGTCCATACCACTCTTCTTCTTTGGAAAGTGTAGTGAGTAACATAAGAGGATTAAAAATTGCCTACCCTAGCAATGGAGCAGATTTAAAAGGACTTTTAAAAGCTGCTTACTATGATCCTAATCCAGTAGTTATTTTTGAACACAAAGGGCTTTATTGGTCTAAAGTGCCAGGAACCAAAGGTGCAACTAGTGTAGAACCTAGCGCAGATTATATGCTCCCCTTTGGGAAGGCATGGGTCTTACAGGAAGTTTGGAAAAAAGAAGAAGAAGAAACCCTGTCTATTATTACCTATGGAATGGGTGTGCATTGGGCTATAAATGCTACAGCAGCACTTGGGTTACAAGATGTAGTTGAGGTTGTAGACTTACGCACCTTACATCCGTTAGATTATGACACGGTATTTGCTTCTGTAAGAAAATGCGGTAAGTGTCTGGTTGTTACCGAGGAGCCTAGCGAGAATAGTTTTAGTAGAGCACTTCAAGGACGTATTCAAGAAGAATGTTTCCAGTCATTGGATGCACCTGTGATGATTATTGGTTCTGAGAATATGCCTGCAATTCCGTTAAACTCAGTGCTAGAGCAAACGATGATTCCTTCTACGGAAAAAGTAAAAATAAAAATTTCTGAAATTTTAAATTATTAGAGTTCTTACACTTCAAGGCATAAGGTACTTTATTTTTTTCTGAAGGGATCTTCTTCGGTACTAGTGATTCCTAATGCCTCATAGACAAAATCGAAAGTAGATAACAGTTCTGGCTGTCCATCAACAATGGCAATATTGTGCTCAAAATGGGCGCTAGGTTTTCCATCTTGCGTCACAATCGTCCAGCCATCTTTGAGCTGCGTAATACGACGTGTACCAAGATTGATCATAGGTTCAATAGCTACCGTCATACCCTCTATGAATTTTTTGCCACGACCCCTTCTACCGTAATTAGGCATTTCTGGATCTTCGTGCATGGTTTTTCCTAAGCCATGTCCTACTAATTCTCTCACAACACCATACCCACGGCTTTCGCAATAGTTTTGTATGGCAAAGCCAACATCGCCCACACGATTCCCGATTTTTAATTCTTTTATACCAACATAAAGAGACTCTTTGGTTACTTGAAGTAATTTTTTTGTTTCTTCTGCTACTTCCCCTATTTCAAAGGTATAGGCATGATCTCCATAAAACCCGTGTTTAATAGCGCCACAATCGATGCTCACAATGTCACCTTCCTTTAACGGTATGTCTGTTGGAAGGCCATGAACAATAGCTTCGTTCACACTTGTTAAAAGTGTAGAAGGGCAATCGTATAAGCCTAAGAATCCAGGAACAGCGTCTTGCTCACGAATGTAGGCTTCTGCCATTGTGTTTAATGTATTGGTGGTTACACCAACTTTCACTTCTTTAGCTAGCATTCCTAATGTTCTTGAAACAACTAATGCAGCTTCCCTCATTAATGCGATCTCTTCTCTAGATTTTGTAATAATCATCGTACTTGTTAAAAGTTAAACCAACCTTTTTTCTTGGATAGTTTTACGGGGGCTAATTCCCCTATAATTTCTTGGTAAATTTCTCCCCAGCTCTTCATGCCGCCAATATTTCTATCATCTATAAAAATATCTGCATTGATCTTTCTGCTATACGAAGGATCATATTCTTCTTCTGGAAAACTCATGTTTACTGCGTAAAATGTAATGCCATTCTTCTCGCAAAATGCAACTGCCTCGTCTAGTGCTTTCCCTCTACGATAGGTCCATAGAATTACCCTGTGCCTATTTTCTTGTAACTTTTTTATAGTTTCAAAAGCAAAAATAATAGGTTTTCCAATTTTTGGGTAGGCATCTTCTACAATGGTTCCATCAAAGTCTATAGCAATATTGAGGGTGTCTTTCATGAGTGCTGTTTAATTTGGTGAAATTACAAAGAATATACCCACTACACTATCTTATTCTGTGTAAGCCGGAGTATATGATTCCCCTTTTATAATTGTAAGTATGTCATCTTCTAAAGAAACTCCTTGAGCATATTCAACAAAACGACCGATTTCTTTTCCTTTTTTGTAGAAAATAAAGGTAGGTACATAGGCAATATTTAAATCTTTTTCATAGTCTTTCGGTGTGTCTTTGTCATGAGACATAGCCACCATTTTAATGCGATCATGCAATACTCCAGCGGTGTTTAATATTTTGTAAAAATGGGGCACTTCACGTTGACTGTCTTCACACCAAGTTCCCATAAAAGCCTTAATGCTTATTCCTTCAAGGGGTTCTTTAAGTGCTAAAGAAATAGTTGCATCTGGGGTGTAGCTCTTATAATTTTCAGACATCCAAGGAAATAGGCTGTCGTTTTTAAAATCTATGTATCTAACGCTGCCTAATAACATTTTTTCTCCTTCATTTTCTGGATCATCAATAAGCGTTGCACCTTCTTGAATTTCTGCTGTTTTATCTTTCACTGTTCCCTGGTCAGTTTCATTTGTTGAGTTTTTACACGCCATAATGCCGACACAAAGAAGTGCTAATAGTATTGTTTTAGTGTTGAAATATTTCATCTTCAATAATTGTTTTAAACTAATGATTTTTGCGTCATTTCTTCGGGTTGAGTAAGGCCCATGATATGAAGTATTGTAGGGGCTATATCTCCTAGAACACCATCTTTTACATGTTTAATGTCAGGGTCTGCCACAATAAGTGGCACAGCATTTATAGTATGTGCTGTATTGGGCGACCCATCTGGATTGCTCATAGTTTCACTGTTACCATGATCGGCGATAATAATGGTAGTATAGCCGTGTGAAAGGGCAGCTTCTGTAATTTGCCTGGCACAACCATCTACTACTTCACAGGCTTTAATCGCTGCTTCTAGAATACCTGTATGACCTACCATGTCTGGATTAGCAAAGTTGAGGCATATAAAATCTGCTGTTTCACCTTCAATTTCTCTAATGATTTTATCTCGAATTTCAAAAGCACTCATTTCTGGTTGCAAATCATAGGTAGCTACCTTTGGGGAGGGACATAAAATTCTTTTTTCGCCAGTAAAAGGGGTTTCTCTACCGCCGTTAAAAAAGAAGGTTACGTGTGGGTATTTTTCTGTTTCAGCAATGCGTATTTGAGTTTTGTTGTTTTGTTCTAATACTTCCCCAAGGGTCTTTGTGATATTTTCTTTGTTATAGACCACCTTAATATCTTTAAAAGAAGCATCATAGTTTGTTAGAGTTACAAAATATAATGGTAGTTTTTTCATGCCAAACGCTTTAAAATCACGTTGCGTTAATGCGTCTGTAAGTTGTCTTCCTCGATCTGTTCTAAAATTAAAGAAAATCACCACATCATCTTCAGCGATTGTAGCAATCGGGCTATCATTTTTAGTCACGATAAGCGGCTCTAAAAATTCATCTGTAATTCCAGCGTTATAACTATCCTGGATGCTTTCTGAAATAGTAGTAGTAGGAGTTCCTTTTCCTTCGCATAATAAATCATAGGCTTTTTTTACACGTTCCCAGCGCTTATCTCGATCCATAGCGAAATAACGACCAATAACACTAGCAATGCTTCCTGTAGTTTTTTGCATATGTGCTTGTAAGTTTTCGAGGTGTTTTATGCCCGATTTTGGATCTACATCACGTCCATCTGTAAACGCATGTACAAAAATATTTTCTAATTTTTCATGAGATGCTGCCGTAAGGAGCCCTTTTATATGATCTAGATGTGAATGTACACCCCCATCAGAAACGAGTCCTAAAAAATGAACATTTTTATGGTTGGTTTTTGCATATCGAAAAGCTTCTTGTAAGACTTTTTCATTTTTGAGGGTGTCTTGAGCGACGGCCAAATTAATTTTAGCCAAATCCTGATACACAATTCGACCAGCTCCTAAGTTCATATGGCCTACTTCGCTATTTCCCATTTGTCCTTCTGGTAAGCCAACATGACCTCCGTGGGTTAATAGGTTGGCGTGTGCATATTTTTTAAGCGCACTGTCCATAAACGGAGTGTCTGCTTGTGCTGGTGCAGATACACTAGGGTCTTGCGTGTTTCCCCATCCATCTAAAATGAGTAGTAAGGCTTTTTTATTCATGGTGTAAAGATAGGAAGTTTCTTTGTTTCGCAGGTCTGTTTTCGGCTGCTAAAGCAATTCGGGGTTGATGTCTAACATATTTTCTTTTTGATATTTAGCTATAAAAGCATCCGTAAAATACGTGCTTCCAATGATGTTTTCTTCCAGTAAAATATTTTTAATATCTAGTTTTCTATAGGCTTCTAACATTGGTTTTGAAACAGGTGCATAGCTAAAATGCCAGGGCTCATGAGAAAATCCTTTTCTTTGAGGGTCCCTGGTGTACACCTCATAAAATCCATAGGTATTTGCATTTTGGGTAAGCCAAACTTTCATGTCACAAAATGGGCCACTACCATAAAAGTGTTTTTCTTGTAACACACTCTGTGGTCTTGAGGGGGTATTTGATTGTATAATATCAATATCGGTTCCCCAATGGTGTCTAGAGGTTCCTGGAATGGTAGAGTATTCAATGATTTTTGAGAGTGCCTCTTCTGGTGAAAGCCCTTGTTTGGTGTATCGAGTATACTTGCCTTCAAAAATTTCTTTTTGACGCTCAAAGCTTCGGTACGCAGATACAATTTCAATATGTATATTATCCTTTAATGCAGCTTCTTTCATCTCTAAAAATGAACGTTTGGCTTCTAGGTGTATCTTGCTTCTGTAGGTGTCTCCAGTAATTTGAGGGTTTCCTTTTCCAATCAGCTGTTCTCTCGTAAATGTTGCTTGCAATGCGGTAAATGAAAGTTGCGGAAAAGTGAACAAGCCCAGACCGCAAATTACTAGTATTTGTAAAAAGTGTTTTCGTTTCATTTCTTTGTCTCCCTGTAGTGCTTTGTAAGCTAAATATACCATATTTTGACAAACCCTTTTGTCAAAAAAATGATAAAATTTAACCAGATTTTTCTACCAAAATTTTGAGGTACGGTTTTGCGGTTAAAAGACGAAGAAGGATTCAGTCTCTAGTTCACTAGCCTCTTTTTCTTGTTCAAATATTCGGGCACTATGCATCCCTTTTAATTGTATGGACTCCCCCATTATTTTTAACCAACTTCCTTCTCGCAAGCCTACTACCGGTATCGTGTTTTGTGTGTGAAATTCTTTAATTCTTGTTTCTCTGGATTCCCCCATATGTGTCCCCTTAGGATCTGGGTCCTGGTAATGTGCATTGATGTTAAAAGGGAGCACGCCCATGGTTTTGAAAGATGGAGGGTACATTATTGGCATGTCATTTGTGTTTTGCATCGTAATACCGCAAATATTGCTTCCAGCACTAGTGCCTAAATAGGGTGTTCCGTCAAGAATTACCTGGCGCATAGTGGCGAGTATCTCTTGGGTATATAGTTGCTGTACTAATAAAAAGGTATTTCCCCCACCTGTAAAAATGCCTGTTGCATTTTCTATGGCGTGTGCAGGATTTTTAAAAGTGTGAATGCTGCGTAGTTCCTTTCCAATATTTTTGAAGGCTTTAGCAGCAATTTGAGTATACGCATCATGGCTAATTCCTCCAGGCCTCGCATAAGGAATGAATAAGATTTCTGAAGCATCTTTAAAGAGTTCTTTAAGGGCTTCATCTAAATAATCTAAGTAGCTGCATCCGTATAAGGTAGAAGTACTTGCAACAATTAAGTTTTTCATTCGTATTTTATTTAAAGGGTAAAGGTACAAAATGTGTTTGTATGTTTTAATTTCATTGAAAGCTCAAACCAATGATGAAAAAACGTATTACACAAAGCCATAAACTAAAAACAGCATATTAAACTATATATTTGAAACGAGTTTATGATTTCTCAGAAAATGAATAGCATAAAAGGCCTTTTTTTCACACTATTTTTTTGTTTTTCCCTGAGCGGATCTGCACAAATTATTTTGTTAGATGGAAGGGTGACAAACCCAGATGAGGTTGAGAATATTCATGTATTAAACACCACTTCCAAATATAATGCTATAACAGACGAAGAGGGCAAGTTTCGTATTGAGGTAAAGCGCTATGATACGTTGGTCTTTTCAGGAATAAAGTATTTTCCAAAAAAAGTGCGTATTACAGATGAAATGTATGCCCATAAATATCTTATTGTATCGCTTATTGTTCTATTAAATGAGCTGGACGAAGTTTTCTTAGGAAACACTCTTTCAGGAGACTTAATGAAAGACGTTAATGCCATAAAAACTAATAAAAAATTTAATTTTGAGGATGTAGGCATTCCAGGCTTTAAAGGAAAGCCGCAAGAAAAGATTCCTGATTTGGTAGGACAGGTGATCACTCCATTGTCTGTAAATGTAGAAGCTTTGTATAAACACATCACAGGGTATTATAAAAAATTAAAAAAGATGCGTAAATGGGTTTCTGAAGATTACATTGCTACAGAAATATTAACCTATTATACCGCCTCTTTTTTTCTTGATGCCTATGGAATTCCAGAAAACAGGACCTATGACTTTATAATGCTTTGTATAGAGACTACTGAAATTCAAAAAGATTTTAAAATCAAAAATTATAACGGGATCCTTTCAGCTTTCAGAGAGAAATCTTCTGAGTATGTCTCTCAATTAGACTTGATCCGTAAAAAAAATTAATATTTTTGATGTTTTAGCATTTTAAATTTAAAAAGAGGAATATATAGTCTAATTTTCAGCATTTTGCAGTCCTTATAATTACCATTTTTTATGAAATACAAAAAGATTCTTTTTTTAATCATAATCGTCCCGATACTTACGGCAGCAACGATTCATAAATTTTATGTAACTACAACAAGGGTTGAATACATTCCTCAAGAGCAGTCACTTCAAATTATTACAGAAATATTTACAGATGATATTGAAAAAACATTAACCAAGCGCACTCTAAAAGAGGTACACCTTGATTCTGAGAAGGAGACTAACGAGGACCTAGCGCTTTTACGAGACTATGTTTTTAATAAGTTTGTGGTTTTTGTAAATGGTATAAAAGTTAATTACAATTATATTGGGCTACAATACGATATTGATCGTGTTAAATTATACTTAGAAATAACAAATGTTTCTTCTTTAGCAACTTTAGAAATCGAGAATACCATCTTATTTGATGCGTTTGTAGATCAACAAAATATCATTCATATTAAAACACCAGACTTAAGGCGCAGTCTTGTCTTAGACAAAGAAAACCCTAAAGGATTGTTAAATTTATAATAACAGACTCGATACGCCACTTATTAGGCTATTTTTGAATACTTTTTTACATAAAAATAAAACCATGAAAATACATAAGTTTTTATCATTTATTTTAATAATTTCTTCTGCAGCATTCGTACAAGCACAAGATGCTGAAACAACAGAAGCGCGCAAGCCAGGACACTTAAATAACAACCGTTTCAAGCAGTTGTATCAAGAGTTTTCTTCACCAAGCCTATATAGGTCTGCAAGTGGAGCTCCAGGGCCTGCTTACTATCAACAACAGGCAGATTACAAAATGGATATTGTATTGGATGATGAGAATGCGATGCTTTATGGTACAGAAACCATAACATACACAAACAACTCTCCAGATGTTCTAGAATACCTTTGGGTACAATTAGATCAAAACGTTCGTGCTTCAGATTCAAAGACTTCTTTAATAGAGGCAAATGGAGCAGCACCTGCGCAACAAGCAAGTACCTTTGTAACTAGCTACATGGGCAAAGCGTTTGATGGTGGTTTTAAAATTGACTTCGTAAGAGATCGTAAGGGAAATGAGCTAAAGTACATCATCAACCGAACCATGATGCGTATTGATCTTCCTAATGCAATGGAGCCAGGAGATCGATATTCTTTTGATATAAAATGGTGGTATAATGTTGTAGATCATACCATAGATAGAGCACGCAGTGGATATGAAGTTTTTAATGATGGTAATAAAGGATATGTTGTTGCTCAGTTCTTTCCGCGCATGGCAGTATACAGCGATGTAGAAGGATGGCAGAATAGTCAGTTCTGGGGTCGTGATGAATTTGCATTACCTTTTGGAGATTATGAAGTAAATATTACGGTTCCTGCAGACCACATCATGGACGCGACAGGAGTTCTTACCAATAGAAAAGAAATTTTCACTAAGACCATGATGCGCCGGTATGAACAAGCAAAAAAATCATATGAAACACCGGTAATTATTGTAACCCAAGATGAAGCGGAAGCAGCCTCAAAAGGAAACGTTAAGGCAACAAGAACCTGGAAGTTTAAAGCAGAAAATGTACGTGATTATGGTTTTGCGACATCAAGACGTTATATCTGGGATATGATGGCAGTTAAGATGGGTGATAAAGACGTAATGGCAGTATCATTATACCCGCCAGAAGGAAACCCATTATGGGAAGACTACTCAACAAAAGTTGTGGCAAGTACGTTAAAGTCTTATTCGAGAATGACTTTTGATTATCCGTACCATAAGGCAATTTCTGTACATGCAAAAGGACAGGGTATGGAATATCCAATGATTTGCTGGAACTACGGTCGTCCAGATTCGGAGGGGAACTACAGTGAGCGTGTTAAATATGGCATGATGAGTGTGATTATTCATGAAGTAGGACATAATTATTTCCCTATGATTGTAAATAGTGACGAGCGTCAATGGACTTGGATGGATGAAGGTTTAAATACCTTTGTACAGTATGTTGCAGAACAAGATTTTGGAGAGTGGTACCCAGACGCTATTGCTCCGAATAAAGCATACCCTTC
>JBLHII010000008.1:0-23084 GCA_047616265.1 Minisyncoccia bacterium | reverse complement strand
ACTAAAATTATGAAAAAAATTTACATTTTAGCTATTGCAGCTTTTGCATTCACTCTAAACATGAATGCCCAGTTCACTGATGACGCAGAGAGCTATGACCTAGGAGATATGGGATCACAAAACCTTTACGTATGGAATGTTTGGTCGGGTTCACCAAATCCAGCTGAAGATATTGACGTTGTTAATGATTTCGCTAATTCTGGTACACAGTCTTTTTATGTTGATGACTCAGGAGCTATGGACGTTATGTTACTCGTAGAAAACTTAGAGTCTGGAGTATGGACCTTACAATTCCAAGCTTATATACCAGCTGGTAGAGGTGGTTATTTTAACATCCAAGGAGAAGCTGAAAACGGTGGAGCTGGTGCAGGCGGATCTGGAGTATTTAACTCTAGTAACTTATACTTTAACCAAGGTGCTACAAATCCTGGCGTTTTTACTGATGGAGCTTCACTTGCATCTGCAGATTATCCAGAAGACGCATGGTTTCCAGTAACAATCTCCTTTGATCTTGACGCAAGTACTCCAACATGGCACATCTCAATCAACGGTAATTTCGTTAACGACGATCCACAAGTATTTGCTGCAGATGCTATCTTAGGAGGTCTTGACTTTTACTCTATTGATACTAACAATGAATTATACATTGATGATGTAATCTTAGTTGAAGGTTCTTTAGGGGCTGATGACTTTAACGCTGCTGTTTTTAGTGTATATCCTAACCCAGTTGTAAATACTTTAAACATTCAAACAGTTGATGCAGTTCAAAATGTTACTGTATATGACGTACTTGGTAAAGTTGTAATGAATGTTACTCCAGGAGTTGCATCTCCTGCACTTGACATGAGTTCATTAAACGCTGGTGTATACTTAGTAAATGTTACCATCAATGGTTCATCTAAAAGTATAAAAGTTATTAAGTAATGTATTACTCAATAAAATAACAAAAGGCTCTTCATTCGTGAAGAGCCTTTTTTTTGGAATAAAACCAAAACATATTGGATAGTTTCTAGAATAAATAGCCCTTTAAACACCTAATGACCTAAAGAATTAGTGTAAACTTTTGAAGTAAGTAAATGCGTCTTGTAATCTAGAACCATACCAAGAAAAATAGGCTCCGTCAACAAGCCTAACTTCTTTGTTAAGAACCTGTCTAAGCTCCCTAAGATGGGCTTGCGTGAATGGAAAAGGCTCAGATGATAATAGGATAAGGTCTGCATCTTTAAGGCCGTCTAAATCTATTTCTGGATATCTAGACCTTGGTGCTTTAATTATATTTTCGAATTTATTAATCTGTAGTAAATCATTTATAAAGGTATCCTGCCCAGCGACCATAAATGGATTTTTCCATATAAGATATGCCACTTTCTTTACATTCTTGTTTGCAACAAAGGCATTAAATGACGTGTGTTGATTTCTAATATTTGTGATGATTTGAAATGCTGTTTCTTCTTTTTTAAATAGTTTTCCTAGTAGAGAAATCATATCCAGACTGTCTGCAATAGTATAAATATCACTCACCCAAACAGGTGCTATCTTAGCACAGCTTTCAACTATTCCTTTAGTGTTTTCTTCTTTATTGCAAATAATAATATCTGGTTGTAAGGCCTTTATTTTATCTAGATGAATTGCTTTAGTACCTCCAACTATAGCAACATCCTTGCGTATCGTTTTTGGATGCATACAAAACTTGGTAACTCCTACCAATTGTTTTGTTAAGCCTAAATCAACAAGTAGTTCTGTTTGGGAGGGCACCAGAGATATAATACGTTTTGGAGTTTCTAAAAACTCAAAAACAGTATGTAACTGATCTTCACTTTGCATCAAGAATCTCCTGCATTTGTTGTTGTAAGTCTTTTGCAGCGTTTGCAGCAGCCCTCGCAAAATCTTTATCAGAGGAGGCGTAAATAATCCCTCGAGAAGAATTAATAAGCAACCCAACAGTCTCATTCATACCATAGGCACAAACATCTTGTAAGCTCCCTCCTTGTGCACCAACTCCTGGGACAAGCAAAAAGCTATGAGGAACAATTTTACGTATATCTCTAAGATATTCTGCCTTAGTTGCTCCAACAACATACATCAAGTTTTTTGCATTATGCCAGGTAGTAGATATTTTAAGCACCTGTTTATACAGCTCTTCTCCTTCTGAAATTTTAGTTTGAAAATCGTAAGCACCTTTGTTCGAAGTAAGCGCCAAGAGTATGGTATGCTTCTTTTCAAAGGCCAAAAAGGGCTCTACAGAATCCCTGCCCATATAAGGAGCTACTGTAACAGAATCGAAACCTAGGTCTTCGAAAAAGGCTTTCGCATACATGCTAGAGGTATTGCCAATGTCTCCTCTTTTAGCGTCTGCTATGGTAAAGATTTCAGGATAGTTATTTCTAAGGTATTTAATTGTTTTTTCTAGAGCTTTCCACCCCTTAACACCTTCAGCTTCATAAAAAGCAGTGTTAGGCTTATAAGCTACTGCAAGATGCTGTGTTGCATCAATAATCTCTTTATTGAATGCGAAAATCGGATCTTCCTCCTGCAATAAGTGCTTAGGAATTTTACTTACATCGACATCCAACCCAATGCATAAAAAGGATTTTTTTTGATGTATTTGGGCAACTAACTTTTCAGTAGTCATAATATTGTTTTTAGAATGTATCTCCAGACTCTTTAAGTCGCTCTGTATTGTCTACTAATTGCAACTCATCAATAATTTTTTGAATATCTCCATCAATAATATTACTCAAATCATATAGGGTTAAATTAATTCTATGATCTGTAACACGTCCCTGAGAATAATTATAGGTACGTATTTTTGCACTTCTATCTCCACTAGTAACTTGTGATCCTCGCTTTAGTGCGTCTTCTGCATTCTTTTTAGCAAGCTCTTGGTCATACAATCTAGAACGTAATACCTTGAACGCTTTTTCTTTATTTTTATGTTGTGATTTTTGATCTTGACACTGCGCAACCAAGCCCGTGGGCGTATGCGTTAAACGTACAGCTGAATAGGTGGTGTTTACTGATTGCCCACCAGGACCTGAAGAACAGAAGAAATCAATACGTACATCCTTCATCTCAATTTGAACATCAAACTCTTCAGCCTCAGGAAATACCATAACCGTAGCTGCACTTGTGTGAACGCGACCTTGCGTCTCTGTTTGCGGCACACGTTGCACACGATGAACACCCGCTTCAAACTTTAAGGTACCATAGACATCATTCCCTTCAATTTCTATTTGAATAGCTTTATATCCGCCACTGGTTCCTTCACTAAAATCAACCACACTTGTTTTCCAACCTCTGTTTTCACAATACTTAGTATACATCCGATGCAGGTCTCCAGCAAATATACTAGCCTCATCTCCTCCCGTTCCTGCTTTAATTTCCATTACCGCATTCTTTGCATCTTCAGGATCTTTAGGTATGAGCATAAACTTGATTTCTTCTTCAAGAATTTCAATATTAGATTTCGCCTCGTCCAACTGCATTTTCGCCATTTCTACCATATCAGCGTCACTTCCATCTGATAAAATCTCTTCAGCTTCTGTTATATGATCTGTAGCCATAATGTACTGCTCTCGCTTTTTCATCAAAGCGTTTAGATCTTTATACTCTTTATTGAGTTGCACGTATTGCTTTTGATCACTAATAATAGCTGGCTGAATGATTAAATCACTCACCTCATCAAAACGATTTTTTACTATTTGAAGTTTTTCTAACATAGGGATTTAGTTCTTGTAAATCTACAATAAAAATGATGAATATTCTTAGTACTCAAAGGTTCCGTAAGGGCTCTTTATAGTTAATTTTTTTTCTGGAGAAGCTTCTACTCTTCCTATAATTTGAGCAGGAATATTAAATGATTCTGAAATTTTAATAACATCGGCAGCAATTGTCTCGTTTACGTATAACTCCATTCTATGTCCCATATTGAAGACCTGATACATTTCTTTCCAGTGGGTACCACTCTCTTCTTGAATTAACTTAAACAGAGGTGGCGCTTCAAAAAGATTGTCTTTAATAATATGCAATTTTTTTACAAAATGAAGAATTTTAGTTTGTGCACCTCCACTACAATGTACCATGCCATGAATATGCTCTCTAGTACAACTTTGCAATATTTTTTTTATTACAGGAGCATATGTTCTTGTTGGAGACAATACTAATTTTCCTGCATTAAGCGGTGATCCTTCAACAGCATCTGTTAGTTTTTTTGAACCAGAGTACACAAGGTCACCTGGCATTGCATGGTCATAGCTCTCTGGATATTTTTTGGCAAGTTCTTTACTAAATACATCATGACGCGCAGACGTCAAACCATTACTCCCCATACCTCCGTTATATTCGGTCTCATAGGTAGCTTGCCCAAAAGAAGCCAATCCAATAACAACATCTCCTGCCTTAATATTTTTATTATCAATTACATCACTGCGCTTCATGCGAGCAGTTACAGTAGAGTCTACAATAATAGTACGCACTAAATCTCCAACATCTGCAGTTTCTCCTCCTGTAGAGTGTATCCTTACATCAAATTTTGAAAGGTCTTGAATAAGAGCTTCTGTACCATTTATAATAGCAGAAATTACGTCTCCAGAAATTACGTTTTTATTTCGCCCAATGGTCGAAGATAGAGTAATAGTATCTACAGCACCTACACAAATAAGGTCATCAACATTCATGATTAAAGCGTCTTGGGCTATCCCTTTCCAAACAGATAAATCACCTGTTTCCTTCCAGTACATATACGCCAAAGAAGACTTTGTTCCAGCTCCATCTGCATGCATCACTAAACAATAGTCCTCATCTGCTGTTAAATAATCTGGCACTATTTTACAAAATGCCTGCGGAAACAACCCTTTATCTACATTTTTGATGGCATTATGGACATCTTCTTTTCCGGCAGAAACTCCGCGTTGCGCATATCTTTTTGAAATGTCTTTACTCATGAGTGTATTTTCTATTAGCAAAAGTACTGATTAAAAAAAACACTTCAAAGTGAGGTTTTAATTAAAATTGTAGATTATCAATCAATCTCGCAAACCAAGACTATTGAATCTTAACGTAGAGCGCAAAAAAGCCCGTAATTACTTACAGGCTTGTATTTTACATAAAAACTACATTTTTACCTAGTGAATAATAATTCACGGTATTTTGTTAGTGGCCAGATTTCATCGTCTACCAACAATTCTAATTTATCACAATGGTAGCGAATTTCTTCAAAGTACGGCTTTATTTTATCGCAATACGCAATAGCACGCTCCTCTGAATCATCTATCTTATTGGCTTTCTTACGAGCATTAATCATATTCGTAATACCAGCATTGATGTTCTCAATATGATTGCTAATTGCCTCTATTAAGTTCATTTGCTCTTTCGCCAACTTCTTAAACTCTTTCCCATAGATATCTTTAAGACCCTGTACATTCTCTATCAATACATTTTGGTATTTAATAGCGGTAGGTATTACATGGTTTCTTGCAATATCACCCAACACTCTTGCCTCTATCTGAATATGCATAGCATACTCTTCAACCTCAATTTCATGACGTGCTTCAATCTCAATTTTATTCATGATCCCTAACCCTTCGTAAAGCGCTATCGTCTTCTTAGATATTTGCTCTCTTAGTGCTATTGGCGTTGTTTTATTATTACTTAAACCACGCTTTTCTGCTTCTTTCTCCCAGGCTTCTCCATACCCATCACCCTCAAAACGAATGCGCTTACTGTCTTTAATGTACTCCCGTAAGACATTAAAAATAGCATCGTCTTTCTTCATTTTCTTATCTTTAATTAAACCATCAACCTGGACTTTAAACTCCATCAACTGTTTCGCTACAATAGCGTTTAAAACAGTCATAGGTTTTGCACAGTTAGCAGTAGACCCAACAGCTCTAAATTCAAATTTGTTGCCCGTAAAAGCAAATGGTGATGTACGGTTACGGTCTGTGTTATCTAATAAAATTTCAGGAATCTTGCCAACAACATTTAGCTTAAGGTCTGTTTTATCTTCTGGAGATAATTTACCGTGTTTCACTTTTTCTAAAGCATCCAAGACATTGGTTAACTGTGTACCGATAAATACTGAGATAATAGCGGGTGGAGCCTCATTAGCACCAAGACGGTGGTCATTACTCGCACCTGCAATAGCAGCTCTTAATAATTCTTCGTATTCATTTACGGCTTTGATCGTATTAATAAAGAACGTTAGAAACTGTAAGTTCTTCATCGGAGTACTACCTGGGCTTAATAAGTTCACGCCTGTATTGGTTGCCAGAGACCAGTTATTATGTTTTCCACTTCCATTTATACCTGCAAATGGTTTTTCATGAAATAATACTTTAAAGTTATGTCTATCTGCCACCTTCGACATCACATCCATTAATAAGGAGTTATGATCTACCGCAAGATTCGTCTCTTCAAAAATAGGGGCTAACTCAAATTGGTTTGGTGCTACTTCGTTATGACGCGTTTTTACGGGAATACCCAAATACATACATTCGGTCTCCAAATCACGCATATAGTCTAGCGCTCGCTTTGGTATAGACCCAAAATAATGATCATCAAGTTGTTGCCCTTTTGCTGAAATGTGCCCCAAAAGGGTTCTTCCTGTCAAGTTAATATCTGGTCTTGATTTAGCCAACGCCTTATCAATCAAAAAATATTCTTGTTCCCACCCTAAGGTTGGATGTACTTTGGTGACCGTTTTATCAAAATATTTAGCAACATCTGTAGCTGCGGTATCTATTGTTTGCAAAGCTCTTAATAGAGGCGTCTTATTGTCTAGGGCCTCTCCAGTATAAGAAACGAACACAGTAGGAATACACAAGGTAGTTTCATAGATAAAAGCAGGAGAAGTAGGATCCCAAGCAGTATACCCTCTTGCTTCAAAAGTATTTCTAATACCTCCGTTAGGAAAACTAGAAGCATCAGGCTCTTGTTGCACCAATTGTCCACCACCAAATTTTTCGATAGCTCCATCTTCAGTCGTTTCGAAAAAAGCATCATGCTTCTCTGCTGTAGTACCGGTTAATGGTTGAAACCAGTGTGTATAATGAGTAGCCCCTTTTGCTATGGCCCACTCTTTCATTCCTGTAGAAATATGATCTGCTATATTTCTATCAATTTTACTGCCGTTTTCAACAGCATCTTGAACGCTTTTAAATGAATCTTTGGTCAAAAATTGGCGCATTGCAGCGTTATTAAAAACATTTGCACCAAAAATAGCAGAACGCCTTTCTGGCTCTTGAACGTCTATAATGGGACGATTAAATGTTTCTTTGATGGCATGAAATCTTAATGTAGACATAGTGTGTAGTCTTTAGGTGTTGGTTTTTCTGAAATTTTATTCAGGTTATTAATTTTACAGCACAAAATTACATTTTTATACCATACACCCCCTGTTTTTTTATTTAAATTATCAACAAAACCAATTTTCAACCAACATACCCCCCTCTTTTTAGCTTAAAAACACTAAACACTGTTTTTTGAGGTTTTTTGAAGGGTCATCATTGAACAATAACGTAAAAAAATAAAGTTTTCATAAAATGGAACGAGAGCTAAGGTGACATTGCTTTTATTTTAAAAGAATTGATATACCACAAGCTAAAAGGAATATAACCACTAAAAATCGTACTTTTACATTTCAAAATAATCGATATGGTACTACTACTTATTACAATCGCACTTTTATTATTAGCTGTTGCCGGTATTGCTATCAAAATATGGGCAAAAAAAGATGGTGAATTTGCAGGAACCTGCGCTAGTCAGAGCCCGTTTTTAAATAAAGATGGAGAAGCATGTGGTTTTTGCGGCAAAACCCCAGAGCAATTTGATACCTGTAGTAAAGAAAAAGACGATTAACAACTACAAGGGAGTCAATTTGCGTGAACACATTACCAAATTAATAAGCACCACAATTAACAAAACGTTACACTAAAAAGATAGCACTAGTTATTGCTTTATTTTTAAAGGTATTTTTAGTTATAATTCAAATTCTTATCTTTATTTCAAATACACGCACAAAAACAACACAGTGGAATTAGACAAAGGAGACATCCATATTCAAGTGGCTAACGCAAAACTCGGCCAACAATCTGCTTATAATTTTTTACTAGACCGCTTTTGGAATGAAGTCTATGGGTTTCAGATTAAACGCGTTCAAAATGAATTTGAAGCTGAAGATATTACCATAGAAACGTTTGCCAAGGCATTTGATAAAATTCATACTTTTAAAGAAACCTTTGTATTTAGCACTTGGCTCATTGCAATTTCAAAAAACATTCAGATAGACAAGACCCGAAAAAAAAATGCCATACTTCATGCGCAAGCAGGTTCAGCGAGTGATGCGCAATTAAAGAGTGTGCCAGATGCTAACCCCACACCAGAAGATGTCTTGATTACCAAACAAAACTTAACACAACTATTACGAGACATTAAATTACTAAAACCAGCATACCAAGAGGTAATACAGTTGCGGTACTTTCAAGAAATGAGCTACACAGAAATAGCTTTAGAGCTTGGTGAACCTCTTAGCAATATTAAAGTACGATTATTACGCGCAAAAAAACTATTGGCAGAAATTATCACTAAAAATAACACCCTTTAACACCTTTCTTCTCAAAATCAAAAACCACCTTTTTATTTGATTTTAACAATTGGTTTACCACGAAAACACGCTAAAATTTGGCATAACATTATAGTTTATCAATAGCTTAAAAATGCCACACTATTAATTTTGTATCGTATATTTGTATTCTATGAGCACAGAAACCCTAGCACCTCAACAAAGAATTCCCAAACCTAAATGGCTTCGTGTAAAGTTACCTACAGGTAAAAAATACAAGGCACTAAGAAGCTTGGTAGACAAATACGACTTACATACTATTTGCACCTCTGGAAGCTGCCCAAACATGGGAGAATGTTGGACAGAAGGAACAGCAACATTTATGATTCTAGGTAATGTTTGCACTCGTTCTTGTGGTTTTTGCGGTGTTAAAACAGGGAGACCTGAAGATATAGACTGGGATGAGCCAGAAAAAGTGGCGCGTTCTATAAAAATTATGGGGATTAAACATGCAGTTATAACCTCTGTAGACCGTGATGATATAAAAGACATGGGGTCTATTATTTGGGCAGAAACAGTGAAAGCGATTCGCAGAATGAACCCGGGAATAACTTTAGAAACACTAATTCCAGATTTCCAAGGAAACACGACAAATATAGACCGTATTATTGCTGTAAAACCAGAAGTTGTATCTCACAACATGGAGACGGTCAAACGCTTAACCCGTGAGGTTCGTATTCAAGCTAAATATGAAAAAAGTTTAGAGGTTTTAAAGTATCTTAAAGATAATGGCATCAAACGCACCAAAAGCGGTATGATGCTAGGGCTTGGGGAAAAAGAAGAGGAAGTCATTCAAACCATGCGCGATTTGCGAGCTGTAGGCCTAGATATTTTAACCATTGGCCAATATTTACAGCCGTCAAAAAAACACCTACCCGTTAAAGAGTTTATCACGCCAGAACAATTTGAAAAATACGAAAAGATTGGTCTTGAAATGGGCTTTAGACACGTAGAAAGTAGTGCGCTAGTTCGTTCTTCTTATAAAGCTCAAAAACACCTTACTTAACTTATTATGGCACCAATTAAAGTTGGCATTAACGGCTTTGGACGTATTGGCAGAAGGGTATTCAGATTATTATTAGAGCATCCAGATATTGAAGTTATAGCCATTAATGATATTGTAGATTCCAAAACACTTAGCCATCTTGTTAAATATGATAGTATCCACGGAGTACTACAAAAAGAGGTGGAAAGTTCCGCCCAAAGTATTAGTGTAGCTGGCATATCGTATCGTTTTTCTTCTGAAACTGATATTTCAAACATATCCTGGAAAGGGGTAGATATTGTTATTGAAGCAACTGGAAAATTCAAAACAAAATCATCTTTAGAGCAACACATTAAAAGCGGAGCAAAAAAAGCAATTCTTTGTGCTCCCCCTATAGACGACAGCGTTAAGATGGTAGTACTAGGTGTTAATGATCATATTCTAAGTCAAGATGACACCATGATCTCAAATGCATCTTGCACAACTAATAATGCAGCACCTATGCTACAGCTTATTCATGATGCCTTTGAAATTGAACAAGCATATATAACAACCGTACATTCTTATACTACAGACCAAAGTTTACATGATCAGCCACATAAAGACCTACGTAGAGCTCGAGCAGCAGGACAATCTATTGTGCCTACCACTACGGGAGCTGCAAAAGCACTCACTAAGATTTTTCCAGACTTAAATAATGCCATTGGAGGTTGTGGCATAAGAGTTCCTGTAGCTAATGGCTCTCTCTGCGATATTACCATAAATGTAAAAAAAGAAACCTCTATCGCTTCTGTTAACGAAATATTTAAAAAAGCAGCAAACTCCTCCCTCAAAGGTATTTTAGAATACACAGAAGATCCTATTGTATCAATAGACATTGTTGGAAACCCTCACTCTTGTATATTTGATTCTGAAATGACATCAGTGATTGGCAAAATGATTAAAATCATTGGCTGGTATGATAACGAAACAGGCTATTCTTCAAGAATTATCGACCTAGCTCTTAAAATGTCGAGGAAATAGCTATATTTACCGATAAAATACATCTTTTTGATGAATAAAATAATTATGTATTGCTTTCGCATAGTAATTGTTTTTATCGCATGTTTATTCACAAGTGGGCTAACAGCTCAAGATGGAGATGAAAACAAACCCATGACAACCCTAGACTCAATAAGGCTCGTTGAGCAATATAGAGACGATGCTATTGACGCAATAAAATCATTAAATTTTGATCTAGCACTAGGCAAAATAAAAAAAGCAAACCAACTGGTTGGTGCTATTAATGATCTATCACTAAAAGGAGAAGTTAGCTACACCAGTACAATTTCAAAAAGCATAAAAAGCGATACAATTGTTGGAGCGCTAGAAGAAACAAATGAAAAGATTGGTGATGACCTTCTTGAAAAGGAAAAATCTGAGAGCTTCAACAAGGTAACCAATGGCCTTAGCATCGCAATTATCGCAATACTTTCTTTACTTACACTCTCTCTTTATAAAAATAATAATTTACGAGCCAAGGCAAACAGACTTCTTCAAGACAAAAATACAGCACTACAATTAGCAAAAGAAAAAGCAGAAAAAGCATCATTAGCAAAAGCGCAGTTTTTATCTACCGTTACACACGAACTAAGAACACCACTGTATGCCGTGACGGGGCTCACCCATTTGTTGATGGAAGAAAACCCTAAAGAACATCAAAAAGAACACTTAAATTCTCTAAAGTTTTCGGGAGAGTATTTATTAGCACTCATTAATAATATCTTAGATCTTAATAAACTTGAAGCAAACAAAGTTGAAGTTGAAAAAACATCATTTCACCTTAAAAAAAGAATCAATGATGTACTTGTCGCATTAAGAAAATCTGCAAATGACAAACAAAATACACTAAGAGTTGAGTATGATGATACTATTCCAGAGAGCTTGTCTAGTGACCCCTTAAAACTATCTCAAGTATTAATCAACCTCATCGGTAACTCTATTAAATTTACTCAAAATGGTGAAGTAGTAGTTCGTGTTAGAAAAATAGATCAACACAATAATAGCATAAAACTTAATTTTGAGATTCAAGATAACGGGGTGGGTATTTCAACCGAAAAACAAAAAACTATTTTTGAAACATTTTCACAAGGATCACTCCAAATTAACAGAAAGTTTGGTGGCACGGGTCTTGGACTATCAATTGTAAAGAACTTACTCGAGTTAATGAATAGCAAAATACACCTAGAGAGTAAACTGGGCGAAGGGTCTAAATTCTGGTTCGATCTTGACATAGACGTATCACAGGAGCTAGCAACAAATACAAAAAACAAAAAGAAGAAAATAGATCATGAGTATCTTGTTGCTAAAAAAATATTAGTCGTTGAAGACAACAAAATAAACCAAATGATCACCAAGAAAATCTTAGAAAAAAATAAGATAAATTGCCAAGTAGCAGATAATGGAACAGATGCAATACAATTAGTAAAAGATACTGTTTTCGATTTAGTTTTAATGGATATTCACATGCCTGGTATTAGTGGTATAGAAGCAACTCAAAAGATACGTGATTTCAATAAAGACATTCCTATAATTGCACTTACGGCAGTAACTATTGATGAGAACCTAGACGAGTTTTATCGGGTTGGGTTTAATGAGATCATTCCAAAGCCATTTAAGCCCGAGGACTTTTTTGAAAAGATTTTCAACACGCTGAAACTAGTTGAAAAAGAGGGTGCAATTACCCTTTCATAACTTCTATAGCCTCCAAAATAGTCTCCTTGAAATATCCTTCTTGTTTATTTAAAATAACTGTTTTAATCGGTAAGTAATACAAAGCGTACTTACCAAGAGGAACCTGTAAACGCATATAGTCTTTTTCTGTAGTAAGAATCAACGCTTCTTTTTGTAATGCTAAAATTTCTATGTCAGAAAAAGCGTGATGATCTGGATATTTTTTGTGAATGAACGTAAAACCTTGTTCTTTTAAAAACAAAACCAAAGGAGTTGGATTCGCTATTCCCGTTACCAAAGTAAAAGCCTTACCTGTTAAATAATCTAATGGCAAGTGTTCGTTTACTCCCTTTATAGCATCTGCATACCCAATTTTAGAAAAATATACTTTTTGATGTGGCGCTAGCTGCAATAAATACTTAATCTCTTCTAATCTAGCATAGGCAACTTTATTTGGGCATTTTGTAACCACGATAACATCAGCACGATTTGCTCCTTTTCTTGACTCCCTTAGGGTGCCAGCGGGCAGAAAGTAATCTTTATAAAACAAATCATCAAAAGGGGTTAGTAGTATAGTAAATCCTGCTTTGACTTTTCGGTGCTGAAAAGCATCATCAAGTAAAATAACGTCTGCATTAGCCCTTAATTTTTCAATACCTGTTTGTCTATCTGCACATACCGCTACGGTTACTTCTGGAAACTTTTGCTTAAACTGCAATGGTTCATCACCAGTTTGAGATGCTGTTTGGTTTGGCTCAACCTGCAAATAACCGGAGGTTTTACGCTTATAACCTCTACTTAATACCGCTAGCTCATGTGTGTCTTTTAATAGCATAATAAGTAACTCTATCATGGGAGACTTCCCCGTACCTCCTACCGAGAGGTTTCCTACGCAAATTATAGGCTTAGCGTAAGAAACACTCTTAAAACCAGCCCATTGTTTATCGTACAAAAAATTGCGTACCGTTACAATCCAACCATAGATAATAGCAAAAGGAAATAATAATTTTCTGAAGCGCTTCATACCACGAAAGTAGTAATATGCTTATTAAATATTAAAATTTCAGAAAAAAGGGGAAGAAATTACAACTCGATTTCTAGTATATTTACGAAATAGTGTGTCACTAATAACCATTTAAACCAAAATACAGACCATACTATCCAAAAAATAGACATTAAAACGCATGTATTTTTAAAAAACAGCTATGAAAATAAAAGAAGTTATTACAATACTAGATCAATTTGCACCCTTAGCGTACGCAGAGACGTTTGACAACACGGGTTTATTGGTGGGAGATCAAGAAGCCTCTGTTAGCGGAATACTTGTTACACTAGATACCCTAGAGACTGTTGTTGACGAAGCTATTGAAAAAAACTGCAATCTTATCGTAAGCTTTCACCCTATTATTTTTAAAGGACTCAAAAAACTAACCGGCGCATCCTATGTAGAACGTGTGGTACAAAAAGCGATTAAAAATGACATTCATATTTTTGCAATTCACACCGCTTTAGACAATAGCTTTGAAGGGGTGAATGCCCAAATATGTAATACACTTGAATTAATCAATAAAAAGATTCTGATTCCTCAAGAAAAAACGATCAAAAAACTAATCACCTATGCCCCACCAGAAATGGTTGAAACCATTAAAGAAGCATTGTTTAACGTTGGCGGTGGGAATATTGGAAACTATGATGAATGCAGCTTTACCAGTGAGGGCTTAGGGACGTTTAAAGGAAATAAGCACAGCACCCCTGTCCAAGGCACCAAAGGCATCCGTGAATCGACAAAAGAAGTGATGATTGCGATAACATTTCCGAAGCATAAAGAAAAAACCATCATCAATGCATTACATAAAGCACACCCTTATGAAGAAGTAGCTTATGAGGTAATAAGCCTAGAAAACAAAAACCAACATATAGGCATAGGTATGATTGCAGAACTGGAAAAACCAATGACAGAAGATGCTTTTCTAAGGTATTTAAAAGAAAAAATGAATACGGCTTGCGTAAAACACTCCAACAAAAGAAAAAAACTCATAAAAAAAGTTGCGGTATTAGGAGGAAGCGGAAGCTTTGCCATTAGCAACGCTATTGCCCAAGGAGCAGACGTATACGTCACTGCAGACTTGAAATACCATGACTTTTACACTGCAGAAAACAAGATTCTATTGGCAGATATTGGGCACTATGAAAGCGAACAATACACAAAAGAGCTTTTACACACCTTTCTTACAAATAAATTCACTAATTTTGCAGTCGTTTTATCGCAAATAAACACAAATCCAATTAGCTATTTTTAATGTATGGCAACAAATAAAGAAATTTCTGTTGAAGAGAAGCTACGTGCTTTATATGATCTACAACTTATTGATTCTCGTATTGACGAAATCAAAAACGTACGAGGGGAACTTCCTCTTGAAGTACAAGATCTTGAAGACGAAGTAGCAGGTATGAATACCCGTCTTGAAAAACTAACCACAGACCTTGAGGTTATTGAAGACAGTATCAAAGCTAAAAAGCTTGGTATTGAATCTTCAAAAGAGTTGATCAAGAAATACACAACACAACAAGACAAGGTTCGTAACAATCGAGAATACAACGCTTTGAGCAAAGAGGTAGAATTTCAAGAGTTAGAAATTCAATTAGCCGAAAAGCACATCAAAGAATTTAAGGTTCAGATTGAGCAAAAAAAGGAAGTAGTCGAACAAACCAAAGGGCGTGTAGGTGCAAGAGAAGAGCACTTAAAACACAAACAAGGAGAACTTGATGAGATCTTATCTGAAACAGAAAAAGAAGAAACTTCATTACGCAAAGAGTCTGAAAAATTTGAAAAGAAGATCGAAGATCGTTTGGTTCTAGCCTATAAACGCATTCGAACCAATGTAAAAAATGGTTTGGCCGTTGTAGCTATTGAAAGAGGCGCTTCTGGCGGCTCTTTTTTCACCATTCCTCCACAAGTACAAATGGAGATCGCTGCTCGTAAAAAAATTATTACTGATGAGCACAGTGGGCGTATTTTAATAGACCAAGAACTGGCTGTTGAAGAAAAAGAAAAAATGGAAAAAGTATTTTCTAAAATGAAGTAATAAATTTTAGGATAACAATAACAAAGCCTTCACGCATCGTGAAGGCTTTTTTTTATTACTTTGAGTTGAAGTCAATCAACAACAAATCTAAGTTCAAAGACAAACTCAAAAAAAGCATGAAACAATATATCTTACTTTTTGCTGCTGCCTTTTTAATGGTCTCACAGGCCTCTTGCCAATCAAAAAAAGAGACTACCAAACAAGAAGCCCAAGTAAAAGCACAACAGTCTAAAAACCCTATTCAAGTAGCCTCTGTAAATGGTATGGAACGCGCCTATTTTGCAAGTGGGTGTTTTTGGTGTGTGGAAGCTGTATATGAAAGTCTAAAAGGGGTGAAAGAATCTATTTCTGGATATAGCGGAGGACATACACAAAACCCCACGTATACCTCTAGTAACACAGGAAAAACGGGTCATGCAGAAGCGGTAGAAATCATATATAACCCCAAACAAATTACTTTTTCAGACTTAGTGGATGTCTATTTTGGGTCTCAAAACATCAGCCAAGTAAATGGGCAAGGACCAGACAGAGGATCACAATACCGTTCTATCATATTTTATCAAAACCAAGTACAAAAGGATATTATAATCCGTAAAATAACAACACTAGAAAAAGAATTAGGAGCAGGTAATGTAGCGGCGCAAGTACTTCCATTTGAAAAATTTTGGAAAGGAGAAGGCTACCACCAAAATTATGAACGCTTAAATCCTGGAAATCGATACATACAAAATGTGTCTATACCAAGACTTAAAAAATTTCAAGGTAAATTTCCAGCGTTATTAAAAACACAACTGCACTAGGTACTTTGAGCCATTAAAGCAACTAGTAATAGTGCCATATCTAAAAAAAGACTGTCTAAAAATAGAAAGTCTTTTTTATTTAATTTTTATGTGCTCCATCACAAAACGGCATATTAGCACTCTTTTCACATCTGCAGTAGGATGCTCTTGCTGGTTTGATTTCTTCAGTACCATCTAGATGCGTAATGGTGTGCTCACCAACAACAACAAGAGGCCCGTTTTCAATTAAATTCACTTTTGTCATAATAATAGTTTCTATTTATAGCGGTAAATATAGTCCTTTTCTGAAATTTCAAAAACTAAGCTCTTTATTTTCTCTTATATTCTCCCCCAACATAGAACTAATGAAATACTTTCCATATTTTTACTAAAATGATTGAACCAAGAGGCATGTATCAATATTTGCTTTTTAAATCTTGGTTTTTTAGCATACAATGACATAAAAAATTGTTCTAAGCTAAAGCATAATTTTTACAGCCATCCAAGTACAATAATCTATCACAGACTATGACATTTAAAAATTCAAGAACTTTTGCACAACAATGTGACCGTGAAGACCTCCTTTCAAGTTTCAGAAAAGAGTTTTTGCTCCCCACTGATGACCAAGGAAATGAATTAGTCTACCTCTGCGGAAATTCGCTAGGACTTCAACCCCTAAGAACAAAAGACTATATCCAACAAGAACTTGATGATTGGGCTAAACATGGTGTTGAAGGACATACAGATGCGAAAAACCCTTGGTTACCCTACCATGAATTCCTGTCAGAAAACATGGCAACAATTGTAGGGGCTAAACCAAGCGAGGTAGTAATCATGAACACTTTGACAACCAACCTACATTTAATGATGGTAAGCTTTTACCAACCTACCGCTAAAAAATATAAAATCGTAGTAGAGAGCGATGCCTTTCCTAGTGATAAATACGCGATGGAAAGTCAGTTACAATTTCATGGCTTTGACCCGAAAGAAGGTCTTATTTTATGGCAGCCAAGAGAAGGTGAAGACTTATGCCGCTTTGAAGACCTTGAGCAAATTTTAGAAACTCAAGGAGATGAGATAGCCTTACTAATGATAGGAAGTACAAACTACTATAGCGGGCAACATTTTCCATTAAAAAAAATCACAAAATTAGGTCACAAACATGATTGCCTCGTCGGTTTTGACTTAGCGCATGGTGCAGGAAACATTCAACCAAATCTTCATAAAACAGGTGCAGATTTTGCTGTTTGGTGTACCTACAAGTATTTAAACAGTGGTCCAGGAAGTTTGGGAGGCTGTTTTGTTCACGAACGCCATGCTAACAACAAAAAACTCAATCGTTTTGCTGGTTGGTGGGGACACAACAAAGAAACACGCTTTAATATGCGTCATGAATTTGACGCGCTGCCGGGCGCAGAAGGATGGCAACTAAGTAATCCTCCTATTTTATCAATGGCTGCCATACGCGCTAGCCTAGATACCTTTAAGGCTGCAGGGTTTGATAACATAAGAGCGAAAAGCGAAACACTAACTGGGTATCTAGAATATTTACTAGATGAAATAGACAATGATGATATTAACATCATCACCCCTAGAAATAAAGAGGAACGAGGTTGCCAGTTAAGCATTCAAGTAAAAAATGCTGACAAAGCACTGCACACTAAGCTTACAAAAGCAGGTGTCATAAGTGATTGGAGAGAGCCCGATGTTATTCGAGTTGCTCCTGCCCCTTTATACACCAGCTATGAAGATGTATTTGAATTTGTAACACGTTTAAAAAGTATATTATAACATGAAAAACAACAATCAAAAAATACTAATTATTGGAGCAGGGCTCTGCGGTAGCCTTTTAGCGCTACGTATGGCGCAGCGAGGATATCAAGTGCAATTAGTAGAAAAGCGACCAGATTTACGGGATGTTACCCAAGATGCAGGTCGCTCTATAAACCTATCGCTTAGTGATCGTGGCTTAAAAGGATTACGCCTAGCAGGTGTTGAAGAAGCTGCTTTAAAATTATGCATCCCCATGTATGGCCGCATGATTCACGACGCCAAAGGGAATACATTTATGAGTAATTATAGTGGTAGAGATGGAGAATGCATCAATTCTATTTCACGACCAGGGTTAAACATGCTGCTACTAGACGAAGCAGAAGCAATGCCTAATGTTACCATAATTTTCAACAAAGGATGTACCCATATCGATCTAGAAAACGGAACCGCTACGTTTGAAGATTATAATACTAAAGAAGAAATATCATATAGTGGCGATATCATTTTAGGAACCGATGGGGCTGGGTCTGTAGTTCGTAAAGCTATGTTTGACAATAGAAAACTATTGTTTAGTTTTTCACAAGAATGGCTCACCCATGGCTATAAAGAAATTACCATTCCAGCCACAGCAGATGGTGGATATAGAACCGAAAAAGGAGCACTACATATTTGGCCTCGTGGTGAAGACATGCTTATTGCACTTCCGAACCTAGACGGTAGTTTTACGGTAACATTATTTGCACCCTATGCCAATACCAAGTACTGTCTTGATAATCTAACAACACCAGAGATGGTGACACAATACTTTACCGAAGCATACCCTGACGCTATGGACTTAATGCCTAACCTAGTTAAAGAGTTTTTTGATAACCCAACAGGCCCATTAGGTACCATACGGTGTTCTCCTTGGCATTGTTATGAAAAAGTAGTATTGCTTGGAGACGCTGCTCACGCAATTGTACCGTTTTATGGACAAGGTATGAATGCTAGTTTTGAAGATGTTTTTGTTTTTGATGAAATACTAAACACGTTTGAGGGAAATTGGAAAACTGTTTTGTTTGAATACGAAAAAGCTCGCAAACAAGATACCGACGCCATTGCCAATCTAGCGCTAGACAACTTTCATGAAATGAAAGAACACACCGCAAGTGCTTTATTTCAAGAAAAACGAAAATTAGAAATGACCTTTGAAGGAGAATTTCCTGAAGAATATTTTAGTAAGTATTCTTTAGTTACTTTTAATGAAGATATTTCATACCATGAAGCAATGACTAGAGGTCGCGCGCAAGACAAAACAATCTTAAACCTTTTGATTGAAGGAATGCTTCCAGACACCATGGACACAAGAGAAAAATTAACAGTAGTACAAAAAGAAACAATTGCAATGCTTCATGAAAGTGACATTGCCGGAAAATTAAAATAAATTATGGGAAGAGTAGTTGAAGGAAAAGCAACACCTAGAGGCGCATACCCTCATATCAGAAGAGCGGGTGATTTTTTATTTGTGAGTGGCACGAGTTCTCGTCTTGCAAACAATACTATTGCAGGAGCTAATAAAATTGACGAAATGGGAACTATTTTCCTTGACATAAAAGAGCAGACTAGAGCCGTGCTAAACAACATAAAAGATGTTTTAGCTACAGAAAATGCGACTATGGAAGATGTTGTTGATGTAGGGAGTTTTTTGGTAAACATGAATGATTTTAGTGGGTACAACCAAGTGTATGGAGAGTTTTTCAAAAAAGAAACTGGGCCTGCAAGAACAACAGTTGCTGTACACCAATTACCACATCCACATCTTGTTATTGAAATTAAAGTAACAGCTTATAAACCTTTAAAAAGGTAGAAATTTGAAATATTAAATTAACTACAACACTTCATCGTTGGATTTAAAAAAATAATATCTCGTACCTATGCACTATTTAAAGAATTACATAAACGGAACCTATTGCGACGCCATATCTGGTGCTTGGATAGATAATTACAACCCAAGTAGCGGTGCCGTATATGCGCAAATCCCAGATGCTGGTAGTGACGATGTTGCTGTAGCTTATAATGCCGCTCAAGCTGCATTTCCGTCATGGTCTACAGCTACTATTGAAACAAGAAGTAGGATACTATTGAAAATTGCAGATCTCATTGAAGCAAATTTAGATCGTTTGGCTGAAGCAGAAGCCAGAGATAACGGAAAACCACTAAGCTTGGCAAAAGCTGTTGATATTCCAAGAGCTAGTGCTAATTTTAGATTCTTCGGAAATGCTATCACTCAATTTGCAAGTGAGGCGCACGAAAGTATTGGCTTAAACACCATGAATTATACGCTACGTCAACCCATTGGTGTTGTTGGATGTATCTCCCCATGGAACTTGCCTTTGTATTTATTTACCTGGAAGATAGCTCCTGCCCTAGCCGCAGGAAATTGTGTTGTTGCAAAACCAAGCGAAGTTACCCCTATGACAGCGTATTTATTAGGCGAGATTTGCACCCAAGCAGGTCTTCCACCTGGAGTACTAAACATTGTGCATGGAACAGGACCCCGCGCTGGCCAAGCTATTGTTGCACATCCAAATATTAAAGCCATATCATTTACCGGAGGCACAGAAACTGGAGCACATATTGCAAGAACGGCAGCTCCTATGTTTAAAAAGCTTTCTCTAGAATTAGGAGGTAAAAATCCAAATCTCATCTTTGCAGATTGCAATTATGAGAAAATGCTTTCTCTAACCGTAAAGTCTTCTTTTGCCAATCAAGGGCAAATTTGTTTATGTGGCAGTAGAATCTATATAGAAGAAACCATCTACGACCAATTTAGAAAAGATTTTGTAGCAAAGGTTTCTGCCTTAAAAGTGGGAAACCCTTTTGATGTAGATACAAATATAGGCGCTTTGGTTTCAAAACCCCATATGGAGAAAGTACAATCATATATCAAAATAGCTCAAGAAGAAGGTGGCACCATTTTATATGGGGGAGCATCTGTAACCGTAGTTGGTAGTGAAAACGGATACTACTTACAACCAACAATTATTGAAATACAAGACAATGAATGCCGCGTGAATCAAGAAGAAATATTTGGTCCTGTGGTTACCATTATGTCATTTAAAACAGAAAAAGAAGCGCTAGCGCTAGCAAATGGTGTGAAATATGGTTTGTCTGCAACATTATGGACGAGCAATATCGATAGAACGATGCGCCTTTCTACGCAAATTGAGGCTGGAATAGTTTGGGTGAACACATGGCTCAACAGAGACCTACGCACCCCCTTTGGTGGCGTCAAACAAAGTGGCGTAGGAAGAGAAGGTGGCTTTGAAGCGCTAAAATTTTTTACAGAAGCAAAAAACGTATGTATTTCCTATGATGGAAACATATAACTCAATATTTAAAACAGTGATACTAAAATGAATATGAATTTAGATTTAAAGAATAAAAACGCCATGATCTGTGGAGGCACAGCGGGTATAGGAAAAGCAAGTGCCATGCAATTGGCAGCTATGGGTGCAAGCATCACTATAGTGGCTAGAAATGAAGAGAAGTTAAAAGCAACCATCGCTTTATTACCAACGCAAGACAATCAAACACATGCATACGTAGTAGCAGATTTTACAAATCCAGCACAACTGAAAGAGCACGTAACTGCGGCAGCTACTAAAAAAAACTACCATATTTTATTAAACAATACAGGGGGGCCAAAAGGTGGACCTATTTTTAGTGCAGAGACTTCAGAGTTTATCAACGCTTTTTCGATGCACTTAGAATGCAATCAAATCTTAGTCCAAGCATTGGTTCCAGGAATGAAAGAAGATGCCTATGGAAGAATTATTAATGTAATATCTACTTCAGTAAAACAACCTATTGATGGTTTGGGAGTAAGCAACACCGTTCGTGGTGCAGTAGCTAGCTGGAGTAAAACCCTAGCCAATGAACTTGGGCAATACAGCATTACTGTTAATAATGTATTACCGGGGTTTACGGCTACAGAACGTTTAGCCAGTATTATTAGCAATGCAGCAAAACGCTTTGATGGTTCTGAAGAAAAAGCTACCGCATTTATGAAAAGTATTGTGCCTGCCAAGCGTTTTGCAAAACCCGAAGAGATTGCACATGCGATTGCATTTTTAGCTAGCGACGCTGCTGGCTACATTAATGGTATTAATTTACCTGTTGATGGCGGAAGAACAAAAAGTTTGTAACTTTAACCTATCTAAATAACCTTTCACAACCTCCATCATGAGCAAAAAAAAACTACGTATTAACGGTCATTCACATCTACTACCTTATCCAGAAGACATTCCTCAGTTCATGAAAGACAAAGGTATTTTTTGGGTAGATAAGGACCGAAAGTTTATGTTGCAAAAAGATTGGAGTCGTCCCGTAACAGACTCAAGTTTTTTCTTAGACGAAAAACTAGCGTGGATGGAACACAATAAAATTGACCATGCTGTTGTACTTAATCTGTCACAACTCTATGGAAACGGCCTACGTGTTGAAGAAATGAAACAAGCATTGCGTTTTCAGAATGATTTTAACGCAAAAGTACAGCGAGATAATCCATCAAAATTTACCACAGGATTCGTAGTGCATCCAGGCTTTGTAAGAGGTGCTTGTTGGGAAATCGAACGTTGTGTAGAAGAATTAGGCATGCAGCTATTATGTTTACCCACTCACTACATGGACACTATTGGTACTTGGCGTTGTATTTTTGATGAAGAAAACGAACCTATTTTTGAATTAGCCAACAAATACAACTTAGCAATTGAAATACATCCTTATGATGGAGAGAAGTTTATCAAATTAGAAAATACCTCTTGGCGTTTTCATTTAATATGGATGTTAGCGCAATGCGCAGATGCATATCACTTTTTAACGTTAAATGGCTATGCAGATAAATTTCCAAATATGCGTACCTGTTTTGCTCATGGCGGACAACTAGCACAAATGAATTTAGGAAGACGCATACAAGGTTTTGATGGAAGACCAGACTTGTTTGAAGGCAAAGAACATCCGCGAAAATCTGTAGGGCATAAAAATATTTTCTTCGACACCCTTGTTCATGATACAGGCGGCCTTGAATTACTCGTTAAAAACCAAGGGTCTCAACAAGTAGTTATGGGCTTAGATGACCCCTATCCATT
>JBLHII010000007.1:0-24375 GCA_047616265.1 Minisyncoccia bacterium | reverse complement strand
GCTGAGATGTAATACTTCTATTTCTTGTAAAAAGAATGGATTGATTAAACCCTGGGGTGCCAAATATCTCTACGCCTGGCATTTTTCGCAACACATCAAACACCGTGATATCTGTGTCTCTAATATCACTTTCTGTAAGTTCTTGCCCAGTAGAGTAGCCGAGTGCTTTTTTATTTTGTCTCCCATAAGCCGTTTCTACAAATTCCTCTTTTGATTTTGATTTCCCCTTAAGGAGTACCTCATCAAGTAGTTGTCCATCATAGTTGAGCATAATCGTCATTGGGCTGTTTCGAACAATAGCAACCTCTTTATATTCCATAGCAAAGGAGCTAATCTCAAACACCATATCGCCTTCAGTTACCTTCATGGTAAATCCTCCCTCTATATCGGTTATTACTTCGTTAAAGGTGCTTTTTACTGTTATCGTAGCGCCTTGAACTGGACCATCTACACTTTTTACAATTCCTGTAATCGTACTTTTTTGTTGTGCCATACCCAAAGACGTACTTGACACTATAAATAGGAGAATACACAATTTTGTACCTGAGATAAAAACACTTTTCATAGCTTTGGTTTTGTTTTAACTAAATTTAACGATCTTTATGTTAAGACGAAAAAGACGCTTATTCGTTTCAAAAATTATCGCCAATTTTACGTTAAATATTTATAAAACTACGAAACCGTTTATTATGATGGAAATCTCTAAATCGGTCAATACTATTATTGACAAAACAAGAGCTTTTGTACAACTGGAATTAACAGGTGCTGAAGCAGGACATGACTGGTTTCATATACAGCGAGTCTATAAAAACGCCTTATTAATAGCTCAAGAAGAAGAAGGCGTAAATAGCGTCGTAGTGGAACTTGGAGCATTGTTACATGATATTGCAGATAGCAAGTTTCATGATGGTAATGAAACGATCGGGCCTAAAAAAGCAAGAGCATTTTTGGAGGGAGAGGGCCTTTCAGAAACAGTTATAGCACATGTTATAAAAATCATTGAACATGTTTCTTTTAAAGGGGGTACTATTAAAAAAACATTCCATTCTAAAGAATTAGACGTAGTCCAGGACGCAGACAGACTCGATGCCCTAGGGGCCATTGGTATTGCGCGTACTTTTAATTATGGGGGGTTTAAAAACAGACCCTTATATGACCCGTCAATATGTTCAAAGCTAGACATGTCTCCAGCAGAATACAAGGCTTCTACTGCCCCCACTATAAATCATTTTTATGAAAAACTATTATTACTAAAAGACAAAATGAATACTCCTACGGGTAAGAAAATTGCCCAAGAACGACATGCTTATATGGAGCAATTTCTTAAACAATTTTATGAAGAATGGGCCGGAAAAAGGTAATCTAACTATTTATTTTCCTGGAAAAATAGGTTTCCTTTTTCCTAAAAATGCCTGTGTCCCTTCTTTAAAATCTTCGGTTCCAAAACAAGTTCCAAATTCTAAAATTTCTGAGGCAAAACCATTTTTCCCGTCTTCAAAACCTGCGTTTATTGCAGTTATTGCGGCTCCAATTGCTACCGAAGAATTACGCGCTATTTTACTTGCTATTTTATGTGCCAAGGGGAGTAATCCTTCTTGATTAGTAACATGATTTACCAAGCCATAACGCTCTGCTTGAGCGGCGTCAATCATTCCTGCTGTCATGATAAGTTCCATAGCGCGGCCTTTACCAACCAACTGAGGTAGGCGCTGTGTGCCACCATAGCCTGGAATAACACCCAAAGAAACTTCCGGCAATCCCATTTTAGCAGTGTCACTAGCCAGTCTAAAATGTGCTGCCATCGCTAGCTCTAACCCGCCACCCAAAGCAAACCCGTTTACGGCTGCAATGACAGGTGTTTTTAACGCTGCTACAAAATCAAACAATAGTGCTTGTCCTTGCGCGGCCAATGTTCTACCCTCAACAACGCTGAAATCTGCAAACTCACTAATATCTGCTCCAGCAACAAATGCTTTTTCTCCACTCCCAGTAATGATAATTACCTTTGTCTGCGTGTCGAGATCAGCCTCGTTAAAAGCATTATGCAATTCTTGAATGGTCTGGCTATTCAAGGCATTTAACTTTGAGGGCCTGTTAATGGTAATCGTGGTTATGCCACCTTCTGTTTCGGTAAGGATATTATTGTAACTCATATAAAATATTGGTATAAAATAGAACTGTAAAAATACTAAAATTGCTTAGGCTAAGGTAGGAATTGTTACTTTAAAAATGGTGCTTACTCCTTTTGTTGAAGTCATTGATATTACACCTCCGTAGGTTTCTACAATCTTTTTAACCATTGCTAAACCTAGCCCCATCCCACTGTTTTTCGTGGTAAATTTAGGCTCAAACACTTTGTCTTTGTTGTCTTCAATAACACCAATCCCGTTGTCTTCAACTGTGATAATAGCGTGTGTGCCTTCTTGAAAAACACGCACATCAATTCTAGGGTTTTCTTGGGTAGATTGTTCGATTGCTTGGGTGCTGTTTTTTACTAAATTAGTAAGAACTCGTATGAGTTGAGAACGATCAAACTTGGCAATGATCTCATCTTGTCCAGATTCAAAATAAATATAATGTTCGTTAAAAATATCAAGTGCTAGCTTAGTAATTTTTACCACATTTAACGTTTCGTCTTTTTGGGCTGGCATTTGGGCATAGTTAGAAAATGCAGAAGCGATTGCTGTCATGGTGTCAATTTGCTGAATAAGGGTATTGCTATACTCTGCTAGCTTTTCAATGATGTCTGGTTCATTCGCATTAAATTTTCGCTGAAAACTTTGTACTGTTAACCGCATAGGCGTCAATGGGTTTTTAATTTCGTGCGCAACTTGCTTTGCCATTTCGCGCCAGGCTGCTTCGCGTTCACTAGCGGCCAATTGTGCGGCGCTCACCTCCAACTCATCAATCATACTGTTGTAAGCCTTTACCAAATTGGTGATCTCTCCAGTCGTGTTTTCTGCAACATTTATACGCTTATTGCGCTTGTCAAGCCTCGTATCAATGATTTTTTGACTGATGGTATTTAGTGATTTAGTGATGTGTTTTGATAAAAAATAAGCCAATGCGATGGCTATGCCTAGCATGAACAAATACGCAATAGCCAATCTGGTAAGGCTTTCTTTTAGTTCGTCTTTAATAAAGCCATCTTCCTCGATATAGGGCAAATTAAGAATGGCCAGTGGCTTAAAGTCAGCATCTGTAATATAGCTGTATGAAGACCGGTAATTTTGTCCAGCTTCAGAAAATTCCTCTACAAACGTTTTATCAGCAGAGTTATTTAATGCCTCTAACACATAGGTCTGTAACCTAATATTTGCAGTGTGTTTGTCAAAAGAAGCTTTGGGCGATATCGGTAAATATGGAGCGCCAACGATAGGATTAAGCAAAGCTCCTTCCAGGTCATAGAAGTATAAGTCCAAGTTGTGAATGCGATTAATTTCATAGATCTCATTCTTGAAAATTAGCGGAATGTATGCAGCTTCTATTGGGTATGTGGCTTCATCTAGCACATAATCAATGTGTTTTTTAATGTTTTCTTGTTTACGCTCTAATCTATCATGGTGATAGTCTAACGCTTCTTCTCGGTATTGGTATACCGTTACTGCAGCAATTAAAATAGAGGCCAATACCACAAGCAACAGCATGGATAAAAAGATTCTATTTCTTAAAGATTGTGTGTAAAACTTCAAAGGATTGTTTCTGAAATGTTATAGATATTTAAAGATAGCAATAATTGCACCACTTTTTAATCTTGTGCTTATAATTCTGCGGGCAAAAAACGCAAGACACAGCAGGTGCTTAACGTTCTCTAATGCGTTTGTATAGTTTAAAACCAAGCATAAGTAGTATGGCAAAAAGAATGATGCCTACTGTTCCATATATCCAACTCACTGCATTTTTTAAGATAACTAAAAACACTACTGCAAAAAGGATGAACGTAGCTCCCTCGTTAAATATCCGCATAAAATTTCCGGAATACTTGACGGTGTCATTCTGTAAGTCTTTAAAAATTAGATGACACTTTATATGATAAAAAATAAGCGCTACTACAAAACCAAGTTTAACCTGCATCCAAGCTTCCGATAGATAGAAAGGGCGTAAGGCTAATAACCAAACAGCAAATCCTATCGCTAAAAACAAAGAAGGCCACGTAATAATATACCATAGCCGCTTTGCCATTATCTTAAGTTGTTCTCCTAAAATTTCTTTGGCAGGAGATTCTTTATGATAGGCTTCAATTTGGTACACAAATAGACGCACAATATAAAACAATCCAGCAAACCAGGTAATCACAAAAATTAAGTGCAAAGATTTAATATAATTGTATTCCATAATGCAAAGCTAAGCGAACCCGGTAATTATTCTTCTATAAATAAATAATTAAGTTGGTTTTGGTTAAAGGCAGCGTTAAAACTTTTAATTTCTCCCGAAACAAGCCCATCAAAAGCTGTTAGCTCAGCCTCTATGGCTTTTGTCAAGTAATTTTTAACCGCAATGTCTTGGGTGGTAGGCGGAAAATCATCCATACCTACCAAGCTGTTTAAATGCGCTAATTTATTGGTTAGCCTAATAGGAAAGTTTAGTGGGTCTTGACCACTTTTGTTTTTTGTTTGATATAACGCTTTTTCTATATCACTAAACTGCTGGCTTAAGCTATCTGCTTTTTCAACCAACTCTTGTACGGCCTTATTACTGTTGTATTGCGCTTTAAATGCCTTTAGTTGGGCGTTAATAGCACGAATTTTTTTGATTGATTTATGGGCGCTATCTACGGTATTATTTACATCTGTGATAAAATCAAATTGCTTTTGCATACCAGCCACATCTGTCTCTGCATTTTTGTCTGCCAAAATGATAAAGCCTTTCTTTTGTGTGGGTTGACCATCTACCTCAAGAACCACGCTATAGTTCCCTGGCACTGCTTGTGGCGCATTTGTGTTAGCCCACCATAAAATCATGTCAGGAAGTTGTTCAGCGCCTTTTCCTCGCATATCCCAGGTGTGATAATTCGACCCTTCTGAAACACGAAGGGCGTCTATATTTTGAATTTTGTCTGCCTTTGTGCTAAACTGCTTTATGGTATCATTCGCCTGAGAAAGATAGCTTAGCGTTACTTTTTTATCGGTACTGTTATTAAGGTTGAAATACGTCATTACCCCGTTTGGGTGGTTGGCGCCATCTGTCAAACTTCCTGTACTTGAACCGCCTCCCATTCTATAGGTGTCTTTGGGTGTAAACAAATAGGTGCTTTGGTTTTTGGCTTCTGCTACTTGGTGAATAACGCTCAAATCATCCAAAATCCATAGGCTTCTCCCTTGAGTGGCCACAATTAAGTTCCCGTCTTTTAAAGCTAAATCTGTGATTGGAACAATAGGTAAATTGAGTTGAAAAGCCTGCCAGTTATCACCATTATTAAAAGAAATATACATCCCTGTTTCGGTACCAGCATACAGCAACCCTTTTTGCGAAGGATCTTCTCGCAACACCCTTGTAAAATGTTCGTTATTAATCCCGTTGGTGATTTTTTTCCAAGTGGCACCATAATCTGTAGTTTTATACAAATAGGGGCTAAAATCTCCTGTCTTGTATTTAGTTCCTGCCACATAACAAGTTCCAGGATCAAAAACAGAAGGTTCAATGCTGTTAATCATCATCCACTCTGGCATGCCCTTAGGGGTAACATCGCTCCAATCTTTGCCCCCATTTTGAGACACATGAATAAGACCATCATCACTTCCTGTCCATAACAACCCTTCTGTTACTGGGCTTTCTGCAGCAGCAAAAATAGTACAGTAATATTCTACAGAAGTATTGTCTTGGGTAATAGGCCCTCCAGATGATTTCTGTTTCTCTGGATCATTTCTAGTTAAATCTGGGCTTAACAAAGCCCAGCTTTCCCCTTCATTAGTTGTCGCGTGTAAGTAGTTGGACGCTGTATATAATTTCTTTGGGTTGTGAGGAGAAAAGAAAATAGGAAAATTCCATTGAAAACGATATTTCATGTCTTCAACGCCATGACCCATTGGGTTGTCTGGCCAAACACTAATGCTTCGTACCGTATTTTTTTGATGGTTATACCGCGTTAAAAAACCATCATAACTTCCGCCATAAACAATATCATTATTTAATGGGTCTACCGCAATATGAGCGCTTTCTCCACCCGCGGTAGTTTCCCAATCATTCTCTCCAATACTACGGCCTTCTGTGCGGTGTGGAATTCGTATGGTGCTATTGTCTTGCTGAGCAGCATAAATTCTATACGGAAATGCATTGTCGGTGGTCACTCTATAAAACTGTGAGGTGGGTTGGTTGTAATACGTGCTCCAAGTCTCCGCGCCGTCATAGGTTATCTGTGCGCCTCCATCATCTCCAATAATCATTCTGTTAGGGTCTTCTGGCGCAATCCACAAATCGTGGTGATCTCCATGAGGGGCATTATACGTGCTGTAGGTTTTTCCTCCATCTGTGCTTTTGTGGTAACGTACGTTTAAAACATACATAATATCCTGGTCTTTAGGGTCTGCATAAATGCGGGTGTAATACCATGCTCGTTGGCGTAATTTACGCTCGTCATTAATTTTAGTCCAGGTATCTCCTCCGTCATCACTTCTATAAACACCGCCTTGTTTTTCGTTTTCTACAATGGCCCAAACACGCTCGCTATTTGCTGGAGAAACGGTTACGCCAATAATTCCTAGGGTCCCTTCTGCAAAGCCGTCATGGGTTGAGATTTCTTTCCAAGTCTCTCCGCTGTCTACACTTTTCCATAGAGCAGAGCCTTCACCACCGCTACTAAGGCTGTAAGGAGTTCTTTTTACATTCCAGGTAGCGGCATATAAAATTCTTGGGTTGTTAGGGTCCATAATTAAATCTACCGCTCCTGCATTTTCATTAGCAAATAAGGTTTTTCGCCAAGAGGTGCCTCCGTCGGTGCTCTTGTAAATACCACGCTGTTGTGTGGGTTTGTAAATGTTTCCCATTACGGCTGCATACACCGTGTTATAATCTGTGGGATGTACAACTATTCTTGGCACGTGACGGCTGTTTTTAAGGCCCGCTTGTGTCCATGTTTTTCCTGCATTCTCTGATTTCCAAATACCGTAGCCCGAAGACACATTACCCCGCACGGTCTTTTCACCACCACCTACATAAATTACGTTGGCATCACTTTGGGACACTTCTATGGCGCCAATAGAGCCTCCAAAATACCCGTCGCTAATGTTTTTCCAGCTTCTTCCTCCGTTTTTGGTTTCCCAAACACCACCTCCTGCAGCGCCAAAATAGTATAGATTAGGCTTCCCTGCAACGCCTGTCACAGCAGCACTTCTCCCTCCTCTAAAAGGGCCAACAAGACGATACTCTAAAGCGTCATAAAGCGCCTGATCGTACTCTTGAGCTACCAGAGGCTGATTGTGGAGGCTAAAAAAAGTAACTGCAATAAGTAGTATTGATGTTTTAATGGCCTTCATTGTTTAGTTTTTTATAAGTTTTTTGATATAATATGATTCGCCTGATTGAAGTGTAACAAAATAAACTCCTGGCGTTAAATTTGAAACAGAAAAAGCGCGGTTTGAGTGCACTGCTTTTTGTACTATTTTTCCTGAAATATCACTGATGGTGTAATACTCCAAGATGTTTTCTGGATCATAAATATGCAGGGTCTCTATGGCCGGGTTTGGATACACTATAATCTCAGAAAATATGTTCTCAGGGATGCTTAATAGTTCGTTTCTAAAATGTGAGCCAAAACCAGGAGAAGACTCATAATACAAATAGCCATCAGAATGTGAGCTGTACATTGGAACCTCATATAATAAATCATAAAGGGCTCTTCCGCAGTTAGGGTTTGGATCATCAACATTGCCAGGAATCAAAACAAAATCAACAACAAATTCTTCGCCGTATAAAAAATTACCCGAGAACCCGCCGCAAGAATCTTCTGCTGTAAAAGAAAAATCTGGATTAATGGTTAGTCTAGGCACATCTGGACCGGTAAAAAACTGGGAATCGCCTAGATCTACATCTTGTTGGTACAAATACCATGTGTCAAATAAGCTTTCGTCTACAACGGGGGGCTCGTTACCAAAATAAGCAAAGGTGTTGTTTGAGTCTTTGAGCCACAATGATTTTAACCCTTGGCTATAGCTAGTGTAGTTGTATTCTAGTTCTTTTAAATCGCCGTCTATACTGGTTAGAAGATCATAAAAATAGTAGTCTTCATAATAACAGTTTGGCAAATCGCAGCTCATAAGAGTGGTAGCTGCAGAATCAAATTGCAAAAAATCGTCTAAAGCACTAAAGCTAATCGCTCCATAAAAACCGTTTTCTACACCATTTGCCTCGATTGTATAGTCTCCATTAGTTTCTGAAAAAATTAAATTGAAATTTTCTCCTTGAGGCACATAGATTCTCTCGTTGTCAATACGAAGATATTTTAAGTACCATGTTTGATCAAGCATCTCTTGGTTTTGACCCATTGAGTAAAAAAAAAAGAAAAAAAGAAGTATCGATAGTGTTTTTTTCATAGCTTGTTGTAGTTGCTGCGGTTAGTTTTTTATAAATTTTTTAATCGTGTCGTCTTTACCTGATTGAAGTTTTAGAAAATATATTCCCTTTTTTAACGCTGAAATATTGATGGTTTTGAAATGAGATCTTTTAATTTTCTTTATGAATTTACCCTGAACATCAAGAAGTGTAATCGCTTCAATTTCATTGTTTAAATCTAAAATTTGAATATAATTGCTTGAAGGGTTTGGATAAATTACTTTACTTGAAAGGCTGTTTTCTGGACGGTCTAGTGTTATTTCATTTTTAAATGTGGGCCCTTCTCCAAAATAAGTTTCCATGAATACCATATCACTATAGGCCCAACAGTTTATTGTTTCGTCAAACCCAAGCATAAGCTCTAATACATATCCCGATGAGCCATCAAAAACACAGGCTTTGTCATAATTTAAAACCTCTAATCCAAATTGCTCATCTTGATTGTCATATACTAGCCCAAAATCACCTGTTATCTCCCAACAATTGTCTGTAGCGTAAAAAGACAAGTCTTCATTGATAATCATCAAAGGAACGTCTTCACCTGTATAATAGCTTGGCTCATCAAAATGGAACTCATAAGAGTATAAGTACCATGTTTGAAAGAGGTCTTCTGGTTGTGCGTTACCAAAAAAAGAACACAATAATAAAAACAGCAATCCTTTTTTTCTCATACCCTTACATTTATATTCTTAAAGATACCAAAAAAAACTTACTCCGTCAGGTCCTTTTTTACCGCTCGATTCAAGAAATAACCCGTTACGATAGTGGAAAGAACATCTGCAATGGGAAAAGAAACCCACACTCCCCAAACACCATAATAGGTAGGCAGTATTAAAATTAATGGAATTAAGAAAAAGCCTTGTTTGGTAAGGTTCAATAATAATGCAGGTATAATCTTGCCAATAGATTGAAAATAAGACCCTCCTATGAGCTGTATCACAATAACTGGAGTGGCTGCAAACACCCAACGTAGCGCGTTAGGCGTTCTCTCTAGTAGCGCCACGTTGTCTCTAATACTATTAGCTTCTACCGCTTTATCGCTAATAAAAACGCCCACAAAAGATTCGGCAAAAAGCATAATAAGCGTGAAAATAATCAAGGCCAATATCCCAGAGTATGTAATAGAGATATTAATCGCTTCTCGTACCCTTTGTAGTTTTTTAGCCCCATAATTGTACCCCGCTATAGGCATAAACCCTTGGTTTACTCCAATAACAGGGAAAAGCGCAAACATCAGGGCCCTGCTTATAATACCATAACTCGCCACATCTATAGCGTCTCCTACCCTAATAAGGATGTTGTTTATTAAAATGGTTAATACTGCAATAACACCTTGTCTGGCTAGGGTGACAAAACTAAGCCCGCTAATCTCTTTAACAATTGTGTTGTTTAGTAAAAAGCTTTGTAGTGTAAGACGAAGCTCACTTTTAAAGACAAAAAACCACAAAATAAAACCAAAGCAAATGGCGTAGCTAATAAAAGTGGCCCAGGCAGCTCCTGCCATTCCCATGTCTAAGACATTGATTAAAACATAATCCATCCCAATATTTCCTATGGCGGGAAGCATCATGGCGTACATGGCAAACGTTGGTTTCCCTTCGGCGCGTATCACGCTATTTCCCATCATGCAAAGGGCAAGCATTACAATACCATACAAAACAATACGGTAATAGGTTAATGCCAGATCTCTAAAACTATCATCGGCTCCAAAAAAATTAATAAGCGTATCTTGGAAAACCAACCCTAGCATGGCTAGTATCGCAGAAGAAAGAAAAGTTAAGGTACTCATGTTTCCGAATACACGAAGTGCCTTGGTTTCTTGACCAGCTCCTAAAGCACGAGACAAAACAGAACTTCCTCCGATACCAATGGCGAGGCCTAATGCTCCTATAAAAAAAGTAATAGGAATAACAACGGTGATGGCAGAAATTGCCAATGGGCCAATCCATCGTCCCATAAAAATGGTGTCTACAATCATGTTTAAAGACATGACTAAAATACCAATTGAAGCAGGAACTGCTTGCTTTATTAGTAAACTACTAATGGGTTGAGTCCCTAATAAATCAGAATTTTTTTTCAAGGGGTTGTGTTTCTCTTTATGGAGCGTTTATGCAATCGCGGTATCCATGTTTACTGTTTGCCATTCTTCAATCCAATTGGCTAACAATTGAGCGAAGGAGTCTCTGTCATTTAAACACGGTATGGTGTTAAATTCTTTTCCACCAACTTCGTGAAAAATCTCTTCTCCTTCCATGGCAATTTCTTCTAGTGTTTCTAAACAATCACTCACAAAAGCCGGCGTAACTACCGCCATTTTTTTAAGACCCCCTTTCCCCATGCGCTCTATTGTTCTGTCTGTATAGGGCTGTAACCATGGGTCAAAACCAAGACGAGACTGGAAGGTGGTTGAATAGGTGCCGCGTTCTAGTTTTAAGTATTTTGCAACATTAATGGTCGTGATTTCACATTGATGTCTGTAGCAAAACTCGTGTTGCTTTGAGCCTTTTTTAAAGCAGCACTTTCCATCCATTTTACAAGCTCCTTTAGTGATGTCACTTTTTCTTATATGCCGTTCCGGAACCCCATGATAGCTAAACAATAAGTGTTCGTAATCTAAGGTTTTAAGCTTCTCTCCAATGCTTTCTGCAAGCACTTTAATATAGTCTTCTTTATGATAAAAAGCAGTGGTCCGAGTAATGGTAACTTCTGGGAAGTGTTCAGCAACCAATTCATCAACTTTTACATCAATTGTTTCTGTGGTAGCCATAGCAAATTGTGGATATAAAGGAATGGTTTTAATCTCTGTACACCCTTTGTCTACTAATTCTTGTAATCCTTTTGTTAAAGTCATCGATCCATAACGCATCGCTAAAGCCACAGGAATGTTTAGTTTTTCTTGTACTTTCTTTTGCAGACGCTCAGATAGCACAATTAATGGAGAACCTTCGTCCCACCATATTTTTGCATATGCCTCTGCAGATTTTTTTGGTCTTGTGTTTAAAACAATACCCCTAACTAGTAAAATCCTTGCCCATCTAGGCACGTCAATTACCCGCTCATCCATCAAGAACTCACCTAAATATTTTTTTACGTCTTTAGGATCTATACTGTCTGGTGATCCAAGGTTTACTAGAAGAACTCCTTTCATAAAATTTCTGAAATAACGCCTCAAGCGCAGGCAAGAGGATGTGTAAATGTCTTACCGTTTTATTATTCTCAGCTGCGCCCAAACAGACATTCAATTATCTAGACAACAGTAAACAAAAATAGCCTTAAAATATGGGTTCTTAAATGTAGGCCGTGTAGATTAACATAATAATAAGAAAACACCTCGTTAGAAGGTTCGTTTAATATGAAATGCCGCAGATTTTTTTTAGATTAAGAGCTCTGAGCTACAATAAACTTTTTTGGCGTGGTTCCAAATTTCTTTTTAAAAGCGGCAATAAAATGACTTGCGGTACTATAGCCAACCTTGAGGCCAACCTCGTTTACATTATGAGCACCTGACGCCAATAACTGGCGCGCAACTTCCATCTTATAATCAAACAAGAAAGCAAACACAGGGTCTCCATAAATTTGCTTGAACCCTTCTTTAAGTTTGTTTATTGGAAGCTGTATTTCATCTGCCAACTCTTGAAGTGTAGGAGGTTCTGCCATGCGGCTAATCATAATTTGCTTGGCTTTTTTAATTTTATCGACATTCAGCTCATCTACCAAAAAAGGGCATTGTTCTATATCTACGTCTTCCTCTCTGTTAAAATACAGGCTCAATAACTCATAGGCCTTCCCTTTAAAATATAAAGACTTTATAGATGGGTGAAGATTATAATTCATTAGCTGGTTTAAAACAATCGCCATGGATGGAGAAATATGAGCGTCCTTATAGTATTTACGCTCTTTGTTTTCACCGGTTAAAAATGAAATATGATTCCCTTCGTTAGAAAACAGTGTATGAAATTTTTTAATTGGTAATAACACAGATATTACCCAGGAATTACGCGCCACCAGGACCTCAATGGGTAAGTCCCTTTGTGGATTATACAATAACAATGAGCTATTCTCTTGGATAGGCAACCTGTAATTTCCATTATTAAAACTAAAAGACGCAGAGCCTTTCACACAAAAATGAAACTGTATGAAGTCTGCATGTACATCTCTTTTATACAACTGATTTTCAGTAGTTTCATTGTTAAATTTTAATATATAAAATCCTTGCTCAATCACGGTTTCTTTATACGTGCCTTGAGCGATACTTTCTGAAATTTTTGTGGCCTCGTGTGCTTTCATTCTATTTAGAATTATTATAAATAACGAACTATGATTCTTTTGTAAAGATAGCAATATATTAGGTTACAACGCTTTTTTAGCTAAATATGAAGAAAAACAACGGGTATCGATATTATTGATACGCCTAGCGTTGTTTTTTGATTATGAATGCCCTTATTTTTGCCATTCAACTTCCCTTAAAATTAAAAGAGAAGCTTGTGGCCTATGAAAAGTAACGATCAAAGCACATACACGGCATCTCATGATGGAACTTTCTTCGCCATTGGTCTTAATTACAAAAAGGCTGACGCAGAGATTAGGGGGCATTTTAGCATTTCAGAAGCTGCTCAAAAATCAATTCTAATTGCCGCCCAAGCTATGGGCATTTCGTCGTTAACACTTATTTCAACTTGCAACAGAACAGAATTATACGGCTTCGCTAACCAAGCCAAAGACCTCATCAAATTATTGTGCGAACACACACAGGGTACTATTTCTCAATTTGAAAAAGTAGCCTATGTGCATCAGGACCAACAGGCCGTTTCTCACTTGTTTAAGGTAGGAACTGGACTGGATAGTCAAATACTCGGTGATTTTGAAATCATAAGTCAGTTGCGCAACAGCTTACGCCGTTCTAAAAAAATGGGGATGTTGAACGTGTACATGGAGCGCCTAGGAAATGCAGTAATACAAGTAAGTAAGCGCATTAAAAATGAAACCGAAATTTCTACCGGAGCAACTTCTGTAAGTTTTGCAGCGGTACAATACATCATGGCTCGCGTGCCCTACGTAAGTGAGAAAAATATTTTGCTTTTTGGTATTGGAAAAATAGGACGAAACACCTGCGAAAATTTAATAAAGCATACAAAAAACGAACACATTACCCTCATTAACAGAACCAAGGTAAAAGCAGAGGTAATTGCTGGTAAATTTAATTTGGTGGTCAAAGACTATGCTAACATTCAAAGCGAAATTGCACAAAGTGATATCATGATTGTTGCAACAGGAGCGCAACAGCCTACCATTAGTAAAGAACTACTGTATTTAAAAAAGCCCCTTTTAATTCTAGACTTATCGATACCTAAGAATGTATCTGATTCTGTAAAAGAAAACCCAAATGTTACCTTGATTCATTTAGACGAGTTATCTAAAGTAACCGACGCTACCCTTGCGCACAGGCAATCTCAAATTCCCTTAGCAGAAGCGCTAATAAAAGAGGGAGAGGCAGAATTTAACACCTGGACACAGCACAGAAGTTTTGCGCCAACCATTAAAGCATTAAAAAACAAATTGGGTGAAATTAAGACAGGTGAAATTGATAATCAACGCCGTAAAATTGAAGGCTTCAACGAGGCGCAAGCCGAGATTATAAGCGATAGAATCATTCAAAAAATTACCACACAGGTGGCAAATCATCTAAAAAATGCTAACGGAAGTGCAGCCGAAACTGCAGATTTAATTCAACAAATATTTCAGCTAAACGAAAAACATCATGAATAAGGTGATTCGAATAGGCACCCGAGACAGTCAATTGGCATTATGGCAAGCCCATGCTGTTCAAGATCAATTAGAGTCTTTAGGATACAAAACGCAACTAGTTCCTGTAAAAGCGGTTGGAGACTTGAAATTAGACACCCCGCTATATGAATTAGGCATTACGGGTATTTTCACAAAAACACTAGATCTTGCCATGCTAAATAATAGCGTTGATATTGCTGTACACTCCATGAAGGATGTGCCTACGGCATTGCCTAAGGGCATTGTACAAGCGGCGGTTCTAAAGCGCGCAAACACCCTTGATATTTTAGCTACCAAAGAAGCTATTGATTACAAAAAGCACTGTACCATTGCTACAGGTTCTTTGCGACGCAAAGCGCAGTGGTTAGATAGGTACCCGCATCACACCCTAGTAGATTTACGCGGAAACGTAAACACTCGATTACAAAAACTAAAGGACAATCCCTGGGATGGCGCCATCTTTGCAAAAGCAGGGTTAGAACGCATTAATGTATTACCAGAGCAACATACATCACTTGACTGGATGACACCTGCTCCAGCTCAAGGGGCTATGGTGATTGTTGCATTAGAGAAGGATCCTTTTTGCATAGAGGCTGCTCAAAAACTGAACGATACTCCATCACAAATCTGCACACAAATAGAACGTGATTTTTTAAGAACACTAGAAGGAGGTTGTACAGCACCAATTGGCGCTTTAGCAAAAATAGAAGGAGATGAGATTCAATTTAAAGGGTGCTTGTTTTCTCTAGATGGTAGCAAAAAGATAGAAATAGAAAGAACGGTGTCCATCTACTCCATAGCCCAAGCTGGAGAAGGCATTGCAAGAGAGTTACTGGATGCTGGCGGAGCGATTTTGATGAAAGAAATAAAAATTAACATGACCTCTTAGCGTGCTATGAAAAGCATCTTATCCACAAAGAGCCTAAAAAAAGAGCAGAAAAACAGCCTCTTGGAGGCTGGTATGACGGTGGTTGACTATGACGCTATCTCGATAACATTTTTAAATTTTGAGTGCACCGATACCATTGAGAATGCTATTTTCACTAGCCAACAAGGGGTCCTTTCTTTTTTAAGTAAAAAAGGCACCTCTTCTAGCATAAAAAACTGTTTTTGCGTAGGCCTTAAAACAAAAGAACTTCTAGAAGAAAAAGGACTGAAAGTGCTGGAAACAGCTCAAAATTCTATAGAATTGAGTGAAATAATAGCTAAAAAGTACAAAAAAAGCCTTTTTTATTATTTCTGTGGAACGATGCGAAGAGAAGAACTCCCAAAAGCAATAAAAGATAAAAAAATTAGTCTTTTTGAAGTAAAAACATACAAAACTGAGTTAAAAACAAAGAAATTTGACCAAAAATGGAATGGAATTTTATTTTTTAGCCCAAGCGGAGTCGAAAGATATATATCAAAAAATAAAAACGAAAACCAGGCCGTAGCGTTTTGTATTGGAAAAACAACTGCAGCACGTGCTAAAGAACATTTTAAAGCCGTTGTTTTCGCAAAAGAAAACACCATAGAACATGTGCTTTCTATGGCTATAGAAACATTAAAATAGACGCTTTAAAAAAGCGACACAAAACAAGATTATGATTAAAAATGATTTATTCTTAAGAGCTCTCAAAGGAGAAACTGTAGATAGACCTCCTGTCTGGATGATGCGTCAAGCTGGTAGATACCTGCCCGAATTTATGGAAATCAAAGCAAAATATGATTTTTTTACTCGGTGCCAAACACCAGAGCTTGCTAGTGAGATTACAGTACAGCCTATTCGTCGTTATGGAATGGATGCTGCTATCTTATTTAGTGATATTTTAGTCATTCCACAAGCCATGAACATTGAGGTTGAAATGAGACCCGATATTGGTCCTTGGCTGCCCAACCCTATTCGTTCCCAAAAAGATCTTGATCGCGTTATTGTTCCAGACATTCATGAATCGTTAGGTTATGTTATGGAAGCTATTAAAATGACCAAAGAAAAACTTAATGATGAAATCCCATTAATTGGTTTTGCAGGAAGCCCTTGGACAATTTTATGTTATTGTGTGCAAGGACAAGGAAGTAAGAATTTTGATAAAGCTAAAGAGTTTTGTTTTACCCAGCCCGTTGCCGCGCATGAGTTACTTCAAAAAATCACAGACACCACCATACTGTACTTAAAAGAAAAAGTAATCGCTGGTGTTAATGCTGTTCAAGTTTTTGATAGTTGGGGTGGCATGCTATCTCCCGTTGACTATCAAGAATTCTCTTGGCAATATATTCAACAAATAATTGATGCGCTAAAAGACCATGCTCCGGTGATCGCTTTTGGAAAGGGTTGTTGGTTTGCCCTAGATACAATGGCAAAAAGTGGCGCAAGTGCCTTAGGAATAGACTGGACGTGTTCTGCAAAAAATGCCCGCTATTTAACTGGCGGAAACATTACCCTACAAGGGAACTTTGATCCTACAAGATTGTTTAGTCCTCCCGCCGAAATTAAAAGACAGGTAACGCAAATGATTGATGCTTTTGGTAAAGACCGATATATTGTAAACCTAGGTCATGGTATTTTACCAAACATCCCTACAGAAAATGCTGCTGCTTTTATTGAGGCAGTGAAACAATACAAAACAGACGTTTGAATATCTGGGCGCGCATATGGCAATTGAATGTTGGGAAGCTTCTGAAGCTTTCCCTATTGTTCTTGTCGCGCCCATTATATATCATTCCTACCATTAATGCTACTAAAAAAACATTGCTTATTTGTGATGCTCTTTATAAAGGCTCACACCACAGGAACAATAAAGCCAATGCATTTAGACATGCTCTCTGGAATCTTTTAATTTGTCAAAACGTAATGAAATTTGCTAAAAACAAGCAAAAAAGTGTTTTTTGGGCTCAAAAAGTGAGTGATTTGTATGAAAAGGTGACTCAAAATGAGTTATTAAACGAAGAAATGGATATTCACAACAACACCATTGGCAGAATCTTCTTTTTAAACAATATGGAGCAAAATGATGATGAAATGAGTCAAAATGCCCAAAAAACAAGCACAATTGAAGAAATAGAATGTCATCAAAACATGTTGGTGTATTTAAAAAAATAAGAGGGTTCAAAGATGATACAAAATATATTTAAAGGCATAAAGGCATATGCAGGCACGTTTAAACTCATTCGTAGTTTGGGCCTGTGGAAGTATTTTGCTGTTCCCGTTTTAATTAGCCTTGCGACTGCTTCGTTAATAGGTGTTTCTGCCTGGGGATGGAGTGACAACCTTGCCGATAGTATAGACACCCTCTGGATCTGGGAATGGGGTGCTCAAGGGTTTCACGCTATCGCTGAAGTGCTTGGAGGAATTATCATTCTTATTATTGGCCTAGTAGTATACAAGCATATTGTTATGGCTTTAAGCGCTCCATTTATGAGCCCTGTATCGTCTGCTATTGAGCGACACTTTTTGGGAGAACAACATCCCCACAGAGACACTAGCAATGCGTCTCAATTATGGCGTGGTGTTCGGGTCAATGTAAGAAACCTGAGCATGGAGTTACTCATTACAATACCGCTTTTAATCTTGAGCTTAGTCCCTGTTTTAAATATTATTACTACCGTTTTAATTTTCTTGGTTCAAGCCTATTATGCTGGATTTGGCAATATGGATTACACCTTAGAGCGTCATTATGGCTATAGTGAAAGTATTCAATTTGTAAAAAAAAACAAAGGGGTTGCAATAGGAAATGGTATTATTTTTATAATCATGCTTATAATTCCAGTTATCGGTGTAATTTTAGTACTTCCCCTTTCTGTTACAGCATCAACTACAGAAACTATTAGACTTATCCAAGAAAAAAAATGAAAGAACAATTTGTAGCCTATATTCGTGCCCTTCAAGAAACTATTGCTACTAAAATAGAGGCTATTGACGGGGTCGCAAGCTTTAAGGAGGATCAATGGGATCGCCCCGAAGGAGGGGGGGGGCTTAGCAAGATTCTTGAAAATGGTGCTGTTTTTGAAAAAGCAGGGGTTAATATTAGTGAAGTCTCTGGCGAATTGCCAGAGAGTATGCAACAGTATTTTGGTGTAAAAGAAGCTGCCTTTTTTGCTTGTGGTCTTAGCTTGGTGTTACACCCCGTTAACCCAATGGTGCCAACAGTGCATGCTAATTGGCGCTATTTTGAAATGTATGACCCACAAGGAGCCATTATAGATCAATGGTTTGGCGGCGGTCAAGACCTTACGCCCTATTATTTATTTGAAGAAGATGCTATCCATTTTCATCAAACGTGTAAAACAGCTTGTGATGCGCACAACTCATTATTTTATCCAAAATATAAAGCCCGTTGTGATGAATATTTTTACAATGAACACAGAGGTGAGGGGCGCGGTATCGGAGGGCTGTTTTTTGATTATTGTAAAATTTCAGATGATATGCAGCTGGAAGATTGGTTCTCTTTTGTCACCGAAGTTGGAAACAGCTTCCTAGACGCCTATACTCCTATTGTTGAAAAAAGAAAACACCTCCCTTTCACAGAAGAGCAACGAGAATGGCAAGAAATACGCCGCGGCAGGTATGTAGAGTTTAACTTAGTGCACGATAAGGGCACGCTGTTTGGCTTAAAAACAAATGGCCGTATTGAGAGCATCTTGATGAGCTTACCTCCTAGAGTACAATGGCGCTATAATCATATACCTGAGGTAAACAGTGAAGAAGAAAAGTTACTTACCGTGCTAAAAAAACCTGTTGATTGGGTCTAATAATAACACAGCAATATCCCAAGTGGCTGCTGCTCTAGAACACTAAAAAATGATACTAAGAAGAAATAGAAGACTAAGAACAACAGAAGCTATAAGAAGCTTAGTAAGAGAAACGAGCATCGCGCCCACAGATTTTATCGTGCCTATGTTTGTGGTTGAAGGTCACGGAGTCAAAGAGGAAATAGCGTCTATGCCAAACTACTATCGCTTTAGTTTAGACCTACTGCAAAAAGAAATAAAACTCTTGTGGTCTATGGGCTTAAAAAGTGTCTTACTTTTTGTAAAGGTTCCTGAGCACCTAAAAGACAACAAAGGCACAGAAGCAATAAATCCAGAAGGATTAATGCAGCGTGCAATTAAAACGGTAAAAGAGGTCTGTCCTGAGATGTTGGTGATGACAGACGTAGCGATGGACCCCTATTCAAGGTATGGGCACGACGGTATTGTGGGCAACGGTATTATACAAAATGACACAACCAATGAAGTGTTAGCAGAAATAGCCTTGAGTCATGCTGTAGCAGGAGCAGATATTATAGCGCCAAGCGATATGATGGACGGGCGTATTTTTGATATTCGTTCCATGCTAGAACAAGAAGGCTTTCACAACACGGGTATTATGAGCTATAGCGCCAAGTATGCCAGTGCATTTTATGGACCCTTTAGAGACGCACTAGACAGCGCTCCTGTAAACATTAACAACATCCCTAAAGACAAGCAAACCTACCAAATGGATCCTGCCAACAGAACAGAAGCCATTAAAGAGACGCTCATGGATATTGAAGAAGGTGCAGATATAGTGATGGTCAAGCCGGGCTTGTGTTATTTAGATATCGTACGAGATATAAGAGAAGTGGTAACTGTTCCAGTAGCTGTGTACCAAGTAAGTGGTGAATATGCAATGCTAAAAGCAGCGGCAGAAAAAGGGTGGTTAAATCATGATGCTGTGATGATGGAACAGCTTTTAAGCATTAAAAGAGCTGGCGCGCACATGATAGCAAGTTATTTTGCTAAAGACGCCGTAAAACTGCTCTCTTAGTTCTTCCAGAAAACATGTTGTTGCATTAGAAAGCAACTCATCTTTGATTTTTGTATCCATGCCATATTATAGCGGCGTTAACGTGTCTAGAAAAAGCAAGGGTATTAAACCCTGCCGTTTTACTATTTAAAAATAATGTTGTAATTTTAGATTCGACTCCCCGCCCATTTCAATCATGATAAAACGTTTAAAACTAGAGCATATCCTATTTCTGGATATAGAAACCGTACCCGAATTTGCTGATTACACATCACTAGACGATACCACAAAGCTTCTTTGGGAAGTAAAAACTAAGTACCAAAGAAAAGAGGAGTTCACCCCAGAAGCATTCTACGATCGCGCTGGAATCTGGGCAGAATTCGGAAAAATAATCTGCATCTCTGTAGGGTATTTTAAGCTAAAAGGAGGTGTCCGAAATTTTAGAGTCACTAGCTTTTATGGGGAAGAAGCCGTTATTTTAAAAGATTTCAAAAGCTTACTGGAAACTCACTTTAACAGGCCTCACCACCTATTGTGCGCTCACAATGGGAAAGAATTTGATTTTCCATACATCGCACGCCGTATGGTTATTTTGGGTATCGATTTGCCGGGTAGTCTTAATTTATTTGGTAAAAAACCCTGGGAAGTTCAACACATAGACACTCTGGAGTTATGGAAGTTTGGAGATTACAAAACCTTTACGTCTCTCAAGTTAATGGCCCATGTTTTAGGCATTCCCTCCCCTAAAGATGATATTGACGGAAGCGAGGTTCGCAATGTGTACTATGAAGAAAAAAGCATAAACAGGATTGTTACCTACTGCGAAAAAGACACTGTAACAGTAGCTCAAATTGTTTTAAAGCTACGGAATGAATCTTTATTAATTCCTTCAGAAATTTTATCTGTGTAATATTCTCATAGGTTTTTATACATAAAAAACGGCGGGCTTTAAGCATATACCGGCATTTTCTAATACCTAATAGTGTGTTGCCACAACCTGCTATTTCAGTATCTTTGAATCAATGGCTGTTAAAAAAATACTTGATGTCTTAGGGTTAAAGATCTCTTTTGGGAAAAAGAAAGAAGCTACCGCTGTCTTACATGGTATTGATTTTACCCTCTATGAGAATGAAATCTTAGGCATTGTCGGCGAATCTGGAAGCGGCAAATCTGTTACTTCTAAAGCTATTATGGGCTTACTTCCAAAGAAGAATACCCGTGTCGAAGGGTGTATTATGTTTGAAGATTCCTCCTTGCTTGCCTTACCTCCAAAACAATTTGCTGGCCTGCGAGGGAATGATATTGCCATGATCTTTCAAGAGCCCATGAGCGCATTAAACCCTTCTTTAACTTGTGGGTTTCAAGTTGCTGAAATTTTAATGCTTCACAAGAACGCTACTGTTTCATACGTTAAAAAAGAAGTGCTTCAGCTTTTTAAGAAGGTAAAACTCCCAAGACCAAATGAAATCTACAATAGCTATCCACACCAGATAAGTGGGGGTCAAATGCAGCGCGTCATGATTGCAATGGCTATTGCCTGTAAACCCAAAATATTAATTGCAGATGAACCAACAACTGCCCTAGATGTTACCGTGCAAAAAGAAATTTTACAGCTTCTTAAAAGCCTGCAAAAGGAAACAGGCATGAGCATGCTGTTTATATCTCATGATTTAGCCCTAGTCTCTGAACTTGTAGACCGAGTATTGGTCATGTATCAAGGAAATATTGTGGAAGAAGGAACGGTACAAGAAATCTTTAGCTCTCCTAAAGAGCCCTATACAAAAGCGTTATTGGCCTCAAGACCCAAACTAAATGTACGCTATAAAGTGCTCCCAACAATTGCTTCTATTGCAGACAATAGCTTTGATCCAGAAAGCATAACCTCCCAACAGCGCGCCCAAAAACATCAAAAAATATACACCAAAGCACCTTTATTAAAGGTGCAAAACATAGCCAAATCATACTTTTCAACTGTGCGTTTCTTTGGAGAGAAACAAGAAGTTAAAGCGGTACGAAACATTAGTTTTGAGGTATTTGAAGGTGAAACACTTGGCCTTGTGGGTGAGTCTGGTTGCGGGAAATCAACACTTGGGAGGGTAATCCTTCAGCTTGAAAAAGCCACGAAAGGATCTATCTTTTATAAGGGAAAAGAAATTACTGGATTAAAAAGAAAAGAGCTGAGGTCTTTGCGTAAAGACATTCAGCTTATTTTTCAAGACCCATATTCTTCTCTACACCCTCGTAAGGTTATTGGAGAGGCGCTTATGGAGCCTATGGAAGTTCACAACATAGGAAACTCCAAAAAGGAGCGAAAGGAAAAAGCAACAACGTTATTAGCTCGAGTAGGCTTGGATGCTAGCTATTTTTATAGGTATCCTCACGAGCTTTCTGGTGGCCAGCGCCAGCGTATTGGAATTGCACGAACCATTGCTATGGAACCTAAATTAGTTATTTGTGATGAAAGTGTTTCTGCTCTTGATATCTCTGTACAAGCACAAGTCTTAAACCTACTAAATGAATTGAAAGAAGACTTTGGCTTCACATATATCTTCATCTCTCATGACCTAGCCGTTGTAAAATACATGGCTGATCAATTGTTGGTTATGAATGACGGGGCCATTGAAGAAATAGGTGATGCCGATGAAATTTATGCGAATCCTGTAAAAGAATACACTAAAAAACTTATTGAAGCAATTCCTAAAGGAATCTAGGAGCCTGTTTTGAATTAATTAGAGCGCATTAAAAAGTCATTTCAGGAATATCTCCTTCTACAATAAGGTCTCCTTCGGTAGCTTCTTGAATTTCTGAAACACGAACGCCAGGGGCTCTTTCTAATAATTTAAATTTTCCGTCTACAACCTCTAATACCGCGAGGTTGGTCACAATTTTTTTTACGCAATTGACCCCTGTTAATGGCAAACTACATTGTTTTAATACTTTTGATTGTCCCGCTCTATTGGTGTGCATCATGGCAACAATTATGTTCTCTGCACTTGCAACCAAGTCCATGGCACCTCCCATGCCTTTAACCATTTTACCCGGTATCTTCCAGTTGGCAATATCTCCATTTTGAGATACTTCCATAGCCCCTAAAATAGTTAAGTCTACATGTTGCCCGCGAATCATTGAAAAACTAGTTGCGCTGTCAAAATAAGAAGCCCCTTTGAGTGCGGTAATGGTTTGTTTTCCTGCGTTAATTAAATCTGCATCTTCTTCACCCTCAAAGGGGAAGGGGCCCATCCCTAGTATTCCATTTTCGCTTTGAAACTCGACCTCTATATCATCTCGTACAAAATTTGCTACCAGCGTAGGTATGCCTATCCCTAAATTAACATAGTAGCCCTCTTTTACTTCCTGTGCGATGCGTTGTGCTATTTGATTTTTATCTAACATTCTTTTTATATTTAATGAATTGATGAGGACCTAAGTATTACGTTGATCTTCACGCTATCGTCGTCTCACAGTTCTTTGCTCTATACGCTTTTCATAACCTTGTCCTTGAAAAATACGCTGTACAAAGATTCCTGGAATATGAATTTGATTCGGGTCTAACGCTCCAGCTGGAACAAGTTCTTCAACCTCAGCCACTGTGATTTTTGATGCACCACACATATTCGGGTTAAAGTTTCTTGCGGTTCCTTTAAAGATGAGATTGCCAGCAGTATCGCCTTTCCAGGCTTTCACAAATGAAAATTGAGCGTTAAATGCATGTTCTAGTAAGTGCATTTTACCGTTAAACTCTCTAGACTCCTTGCCTTCGCCTACCTCGGTTCCAAAACCTGCTGGTGTATAAAACGCCGGAACTCCGCTTTGCGCTGCTAAACATCGTTGCGCTAAGGTTCCTTGAGGTATTAGTTCTACCTCTAGCTCGCCACTAAGCATCTGGCGTTCAAACTCGGCGTTCTCTCCTACATAAGATGAAATCATTTTCTTGATTTGACGTTTTTGTAGTAACAAGCCCAATCCAAAATCATCTACGCCAGCATTATTAGAAATACAGGTTACGTTTTTAATGTCTAGGCGAACCAATTCTGCAATTGCATTTTCTGGAATTCCGCACAAACCAAAACCACCCAACATAAAGGTCATTCCGTCTGTTGCACCTTTACAGGCCGCTTGAACATTTGCCACTGTTTTATTAATCATGTGTCTTTAATTTTTCATAAAAATACAAAAGCCAAAGTACATATCACGTGCTTTGGCTTTTGTTTCATCTTTCTTAGTTATTAGAAATCAAACTCGTCTGGAACCTCTTCTATGTCCTCAGGCTTACCCTCTTCTTTCCATTTATCACAATCTAC
>JBLHII010000006.1:0-25424 GCA_047616265.1 Minisyncoccia bacterium | reverse complement strand
ACATACTTTTGTAGCCCAAATATAATTAGACAATGGCAAAAAATTTAGTGATCGTAGAGTCCCCTGCTAAGGCAAAAACTATTGAAAAATTTTTAGGAAAAGACTTCAAAGTACAATCTAGTTTTGGACATATAGCAGATTTGCCTTCCAAAGAATTAGGGGTAGATGTTGGTGGTGATTTTACCCCAAAATATGTAGTCTCTAGTGATAAGAAAAAACTAGTAGCAGATTTAAAGAAAGAGGCTAAGAAAGCAGAAATGGTTTGGTTGGCAAGTGATGAGGATCGAGAGGGAGAAGCAATTGCATGGCACCTAGCTGAAGAGTTAGATTTAAAAGAAGAAAACACCAAACGTATTGTCTTTCACGAAATTACCAAGACAGCCATTTTAAAAGCCATAGAAAATCCTAGAAAGATTGATTATAATTTGGTAAATGCACAGCAAGCAAGAAGAATTTTAGACAGATTGGTAGGGTATGAGTTGTCCCCTGTTTTATGGCGTAAGGTAAAAGGTGGTTTGTCTGCAGGGCGTGTGCAAAGTGTTGCAGTGCGTCTTATTGTAGAGCGTGAACGTGAAATTGAAGCGTTCCGTCCTGTTGCAAGTTATAGAATAGATGCAGAGTTTATCACAACACAAGGCAACAAGTTTAGGGCCAAGCTTCCAAAGAATTTTGAAACAGAAGCAGCCGCTCGTGCTTTTTTAGAGAAAAACCTTGGCGCTAGCTATGATGTTGCAGATTTGGTTAAAAAACCTGCAAAAAAATCTCCAGCAGCTCCTTTTACAACATCTACGTTACAGCAAGAAGCAGCAAGAAAATTGTATTTTTCGGTAGGAAAAACAATGACCATTGCGCAACGTTTATACGAAGCGGGTTTGATTACCTACATGAGAACGGATAGTGTAAATCTATCAAACGATGCTCAAGAGGCTGCAGCAAAAGAGATCTCAAAAAGTTTTGGGGAAGCCTACAGCCATCCAAGAAAATATAAAGGAAAATCTAAAGGCGCACAAGAAGCGCATGAGGCTATTAGGCCTACAGAAATGTCTCGCCACAGCATTGAAGGTGATTACGATCAAACACGATTGTATGACTTGATATGGAAGCGTACTTTAGCGTCACAGATGAGTGATGCGCAATTAGAGCGTACCAATGTAAAAATAGCAATTACAGCATCTCAGCCAGTAAAAGAACAATTTACAGCCAATGGGGAGATGATTAAGTTTGATGGGTTTTTAAAAGTATATCTTGAAGGAACTGACAACGATGATGAAGAACAAGATGGAATGTTACCCAAACTAGTTAAAGGAGACGTATTAGGCACTAATTATATTACCGCCACTGAGCGTTTCACAAGGCCTCCGTATCGTTTTACAGAAGCTTCTCTAGTAAAACAACTAGAAGAGTTGGGTATTGGTAGACCATCTACCTATGCGCCAACAATCTCTACAATTATAAGTAGAAATTATGTAGAAAAGGGAGCGATAGAAGGGCTAGAGAGAAAGTACCTTCAGCTCACATTAGCAGCGCAGGCATTAAATGATAAAATACTTATTGAGACGATAGGAAGTGATAAAGGAAAATTAGTACCTACAGACATAGGATTAATTGTAAATGATTTCTTAGTAGCACATTTTTCTTCGGTACTAGACTTTAATTTTACAGCCAAAGTAGAACAAGATTTTGACGATATAGCAGCCGGCAAGGAAGACTGGAAGCATATGCTAAAAGAGTTCTATGGAAAGTTTCACCCAACAGTAGAAGACGTTAAAGAAAATGCAGAAAGAGAAAGCGGAGAACGAATCTTAGGAGAAGATCCTGAGAGTGGAAGAACTGTTTTGGTGCGTCTTGGAAAGTTTGGGCCTATGGCACAAATTGGCGCTCCAGAAGATGAAGAGAAAAAGTTTGCAAGTTTGCGGCCAGACCAACAACTGCATTTGGTTACTTTTGAGGAAGTGATGGATTTGTTCAAGCTTCCAAAGACCTTAGGGATTTATGAACGTGAAGAAATAGATGTAAATAATGGTCGTTTTGGACCGTATGTTAGATTTGGTAAAATGTTTGTTTCATTGCCAAAAGGGATCGATCCACTAGACGTAGATATGGCCTATGCAATAGCCCTTATTGAAGAAAAGAAAGAAGCAGATGCTCCAATTTATACCTATGAAGATTTACCTGTACAGAAAGGAACAGGACGTTTTGGGCCATTTATTAAGTGGAATAATATGTTCATCAATGTCAATAAAAAATACGACTTTGACACCTTGAGTGATGCAGATATTATTGAATTAATAGAGACCAAAAAACAAAAAGAAATTGATAAACTTATTCATAACTGGGAAGAAGAAGGGATTCGTTTAGAAAAAGCTAGATGGGGCCGTTTTAACTTAATCAAAGGGAAAACAAAGCTTGAGTTGCCAAAAACAACAAAAGCAGAAAAAATGACTTTGGAAGATGCGCAAGCGATCTTCGAGAAAAATGCGCCTAAGAAAAAGAAAAAAGCACCTACTAAAAAGAAAGCACCTGCTAAAAAGAAAGCAGCAGTAAAGAAAAAATAATTAATAATACATAGATTCATCTTGTGATCGAATTTCTCTCTCCAGTTTCAAATGCTGTTATAGCACACCGTGAATTCTTGCCTATAGGTACTATTGGGAAGCAAGTTTTATTACATACCGCTAAAGAAGAATTGCCAGACTTACAAGAAGTCAAATTTGCTATTTTTGGAGTTAAAGAAAACAGGCATGATGTCGATTTTATGGGTTTCGAGATTGATTTCGACCTGTGTAGAATGGCGTTATATTCCTTATACCCGGGCAATTGGAAACATACAATTGCAGATCTAGGTGATATTGAAAAGGGGGCTAGCGTTGAGGATTCTTATTTTGCTATTAGAACCGTAACTACAGCATTGCTTAAAAAAAAGATCATACCTATTATTTTAGGAGGGGGTCAGGACGCAGTGTATCCTCAATATCGTGCCTATGACGGCATAGTCTCCATGATTAATATGGTGAATATTGATGCTCGTTTTGATTTAGGAGATGCAGAAGCGGCTATTTCTAATAAATCTTACGTTGGTAAAATTATTGTAGAGAAACCGTATAATCTGTTTAATTATAGTGTACTTGGGTATCAATCATTTTTTAATCCTCCACAAGAGATTGCTTTGATGGATACACTTTATTTTGATGCTTACAGACTGGGAGCTGTTACAGCAGATATTAAAGATGTAGAACCTATTTTTAGAAATGCAGATTTAGTTTCTATGGATATTTCTTCAATCAAGAGCGCAGAGTTAGGATGCTTTAATACCGAAAACCCAAACGGGTTTGATGGCAGAGAGATATGCGCTATTGCAAGATATGCTGGAATTAGCAGTAAAGTAAGCTCTTTTTCACTATTTGAACTTACAGACTTTAGCAACTCTAGGTCTGGCGCAATGCTAATAGCACAAGTGCTATGGTACTTTATTGAAGGTGTTAATTTTAGAGTTTTCGATGATGATTTTAAAGACGAAAAACACTACACAACATACAAAGTGCCTATAGATGACGAGGTTTTAATATTTAAAAAAAGCAGGAAAACAGGACGTTGGTGGATAGAATTACCTTTTATTTCAAATATTGATAATAAATTGAAATCGTGTACGTTATTACCTTGCACCTATGGAGAATATCTGGGTGCAACAAATCAGGAAGTTCCTGAAAGGTGGTTGAAAGCTCGCCGAAAGAACGAAGTTTGACCAATTAAAATTGAATAATTTAGCTTCACGTGTTTTTTAAGAAAATTGTTGTTTTTTTTAAAATATATCGATAGGTTTACACCTTTGAAATTAGAATTTAACCTAGATACCTATGAAAAAGTTTATTGCATTGGCTGCTATTGTAGCTTTAATGTCCAGTTGTAACTCTGGAGACAGGGGAGAACTTGTTGGCGCAAAAGGTAAAAAGTGGTACCCAGAAAAGCCTTTTGGAATGACCCTTATTCCAGGTGGAGCTTTCGTTATGGGTAAATCTGGAGATGACTTTGTTTCTGTAAATGATGCTCCAACTAAGACGGTAACTGTTCGTTCTTTTTACATGGATGAAACAGAAATAACCAATGCAGAATACCGCCAATTTGTGGAATGGGTTCGGGACTCTACCGTGCGTTTAAGGTTAGCTATTTTGGCTGATGAACTTGGCGAAACTCCAGGGGATGGTGAAGCAGGTATTGGTGATTTTGCGTTTATTGACAATCAAGACGATGAAAAGACTCCTTACGATCAATATATGGAGGATAATTACTACGGCATGGGAGATGATTTCTACGAGGGTAGAAAAATCAATAATAATGTAGATCTTATTTGGAGTACTGATGAATACCCTGATGAATACTATGTAGAGGTTATGGATAGTATGTATCTTCCTTCAGAAGAATCTTATAATGGGTTGCGGACTATAGACGTGTCTAAATTGAATTTTCAATATTCGTACATGGACATTCAAGATGCTGCGCGAAACAAGACAAAACAAAGAAAAGGTTTTATAAAAAAGGAAGAGGTTAACATTTATCCAGACACAACCGTTTGGATTAGAGATTTCAATTATTCTTATAACGAACCAATGCACAATGATTATTTCTGGCACCAAGCCTATGGTGATTATCCCGTAGTTGGTGTGAGTTGGAAACAGTCAAAAGCATTTTGCGCATGGAGGACCTTATACAAAAACTCAAATCAGAAAAAAAGAGATCGGAATTTTGTAAATTCCTTCCGTCTTCCTGGTGAAGCAGAATGGGAATATGCAGCTCGTGGTGGTATTCAAGGTGGAGATTTTCCTTGGGGAGGACCTTATACCAAAAACGACAGAGGTTGCTTTTTAGCAAACTTCAAACCATTGCGTGGAGACTACGCAGCAGATCAAGCACTATATACAGTAGAGGCTAACTCATACGAGCCTAATGATTACAACTTGTTTAATATGGCAGGTAATGTTGCCGAGTGGGTTGATAGTTCTTATGAGGCTTCGTCTTATGATTATATTTCAACAATGAACCCAATGGTGAACGACGAAACGAACATGCGTAAGGTAGTTCGCGGAGGTTCATGGAAAGATGTTGCATACTTCTTGGAGGTGAGTTCGCGTAACTATGAATATGCAGATTCTGCAAGAAGCTATATTGGCTTTAGAACAGTTCAAGATTATATGGGTACAGATATTACTTTAAACCAAAACTTCGGTGACGCGAGATAAAACGTTAAAAACTTAAACTTAAACTCAACTACTTAAACTTAAAAAAAATTATTATGGCACAATCAAAGTCTGGAAAAAAATTAATGAATATGGTATACGGTCTTGGAGCCGCAGTTGTAATCATAGGAGCATTATTTAAAATCATGCACTGGCCTTACGGAAACCTGATGTTAATCATTGGTCTTATTACCGAAGCAGGAGTATTTGCTGTTTCTGCCTTTGAAAAAGTTGATGATGATTTAGATTGGTCTTTAGTGTATCCTGAATTAGCAGGGGGTGCTTCAACGAGTTCGAAAGGAAACAAATCAGAAGATGTTCAAGGTCTTTTATCTATTAAATTAGACGAAATGTTAAAAGAGGCTCGCATTGATGGTGAATTAATTAATAGTCTTTCTACAAGTATTTCTTCTTTTGAGGCTGCTGCAAAAGGAATGGCTCCAACTGCCGATGCTATGAACGCTACTAAAAAGTATAGTGAAGAAATGGCAATGGCTGCCGCGCAAATGGAATCATTAAATAGTCTATACAAAGTACAGGTAGAGTCTACTTCTCGTCAAACTGAGGTTAACGAGCGTGTTGCAGAAAATGCAGAGCAATTAAAAGCACAAATGGAGCACTTAACAACAAGTCTTTCTTCATTAAACGGAGTATACGGTGGTATGTTATCAGCAATGAGCAGAAACTAATCATAATTTAACAAAATAAAAATATTTAAAATAAAATTATGGCAGGAGGAAAACAAACCCCCAGACAAAAGATGATTAACCTAATGTACTTGGTCTTCATCGCGATGTTGGCATTAAACATGTCGAAAGAAGTATTGTCTGCATTTGGGTCAATAAACGAAAAATTAGATCGTGCAAATACAAGCTATGAGTCTAAAAACACCCTAGCATTGGCCGAGATCTCAAAAAAGGCTGATGAGAACGATGAGTTTAAGGCGGCAGCAGCAACTGCAAATGCTGCAAGTCAGTTCTCAAAAACCTACAGTGATTATTTAGCAAACCAAAAAGAATTGTTATTGTCCGATCCGAAATTTGTAAATGACTCCACTGGATTAAAGACGGAGTACGAAGTCATGGATCAGTCTAATTTCCTAGATGAATTGTATTACAAAAGCGGTAAGATAACAGAAGCAGGTCAAGAGTTTTTAACTCAAATGGATACCTACAAAAATGGTATGGTTGCTTTACTTGGAGATACAAATCCAACATTAAAATCTCAAATAAATATTGATTTCGACTCTGGTGACATTACAGGTGGTGATGGAGTGACAAAAAATTATATAAGTTATAATTACGTGGCTTTTCCTCTTGTTTCTTCATTAACAAAAATGACTCAAATCCAGAACGATATTAAATCCGTAGAAAATGAGTTATTATCTACCTTACTTTCTACAAATTTAAATGAATTAGCTAAGTTAGATAATTATGAAACTGTTATGACAACCTCAAAAAGCGCCTATTATACAGGTTCTACTTTTGATGGAATGCTTTCTTTAGGTCGTGTAGATGCTTCTACAAAACCTGAAAGAGTTGAGTTGAAAATTGACGGAAAACTTATTAAGAAAACAGAGTATGATTTTGACGGTGGTAGAGTTGTCCTTAAAGTAGGAACAGGTGGTGTTGGTGATCATAATGTAACAGGCATGCTTATTTATTTACAGAATGGAAAAGAAGTATCAGTAGCAGTAGACAAAAAGTTTACGACCATTAATAAACCAAATACGGCTACCATAGCTGCAGACAAAATGAATGTGGTGTATCGCGGTGTGTCTAACCCTATGACCATTACATTTGCAGGTATTCAAGATAACAAGATAAATGCAAAAGCGCCAGGTTTAAATCAGGTGAAAGGGAGTTCATACGCTATGAACCCTGGGTCTGGTAGAGAAGTAACCATTAATGTTTCTGCTACGCTGCCAGATGGCGATAATGTAAGAGATAGTGCTACCTTCCGTATTAAAGACATTCCGCGTCCAACGGGAACCATTCGTGGGGAAGATGGAGATGGGGGTTGTGTGCGTATGCAGCGTCAAGGTCTAGAGAGATCTACTATTGGTGCAGCATTGCAAGACTTTGATTTTGATCTTAAGTTAAATGTAACTGGATTTAGTTTCAAGGTAAGTGGGCAGCCAACAATTAAAGTAAATGGTAAAAAATTAAATAGTCAAGCTTCTGGAGCTCTTAAAAGAGCAAAGCGAGGTGAAACCCTACAAATTTTTGACATTACTGCAAATATTGCACAAAATAGCGGGTACAAATTGAAGAAAATTTCTCCAATCTGTATTGAGTTAACAAACTAGGAAGTACAATAATAACACTTGATCTTCGTTATTCTTAACCCTATCAAGTGTTATTATAGGTATCATTTTTTTAAATAAAAAGGAACAAATGAATTTTAGAAACGTAATTTTAGCTGCTTTTGTAGTGGCTTTAAGTCTCTCAAGTGCAAATGCACAGCTTAATGTCTTAAACTCTTCATCACCAGAAGATATAGGGGTAAAGACTGCCGCTCAAATTACTAATGATAATGATGAGCCATTGCCTTATGGGTATATAGATGAGCGTGATATTCTTTGGTCAAAAGCTACTTGGGAAATTATCGATCTTGATGAACGCGTGAATTTTCCTTTATACTATCCTATAGATACCAATAACATTGGTTCTGATAGACGTTCTTTGTATGATGTTTTGGTTACAAACATGAAGAATGGGACTATTAAAGATGTGTATGCAGATTCTTATTTTTCTCAAAAGAGAACTCTTAAAGATTTAGATGCATCTTTAGTGTACAGAGATACTACAGATTATGGAATTGATCAATTTAATGCTGAAGGTATTGTAGACGCTCAATATATTAGGGAATTTACGTTGCAAGCTGCAGATGTTGAAGAATGGAGAATTCGGGGTCTTTGGTATATAGACAAACGTCTTGGTGAATTAAGGTACCGCATCCTTGGTCTTTGTCCTGTTGCTCCAGAAGCACGATCAAAAGCATTTGCAAATGATGGTGGTGCAGACAGCAGAGTTGAATTGTTTTGGGTTTATTTCCCTTCAGCAAGAGATGTTTTACATGAAGCTAAAGCGTTTAACAGAAAGAATACATCTAGACCGATTTCATATGATCATCTACTAAATTCAAGAAGGTTTAGCAGTCTTATTTACCGAGAAGAAAATGTTCAAGGGGATAGATCTGTTAATGAATATATTAGTGAAAATGCATTTATGCAATTATTAGAGTCTGATAGAATTAAAGAACAAATCAGGAATATTGAAATAGATCTTTGGAACTATTAACACGATGTTTTAAATAAAAAAAGCTCCACCAATGTGGGGCTTTTTTTATGCGTTTAAAATGAGGCTACCCTAGATGCCTTTTGTTTTATTATATTTACTGAAATGAAATATACCCGTAAAGAAGAAATCGTTGCTGTTGCTGCTAAGCTTTTTAAAGAAAAAGGGTATAGCGCTGTATCCATGAGAGATATTGCCCAAGAAATGGATATAAAGGCTGCAAGTTTATATAACCATATAAAAGGGAAACAAGAAATCTTATCTACATTAGTACTCTATGTAGCAACAAGGTTTACCAATAGCACCAAGACTATTGCCTCTGAAAAGGGAACTCCATTAGCGCGCCTTAAAAAAATAATAGAAGTTCATATTGATATAACAGTGCATCATGCCGAGGCCATTGCAGCCTTAAATAATGATTGGATGCATTTGGATGGGAAAGATCTATTAGATTTTATAGCAATGCGGGAGCAATACGAAGAATATTTTAGAAGTATTATCAATCAAGGAATTGAACAAGGAGAAATTCAGCCCAAGCATCCTGAGGTTATTCTATTTTCAATCTTATCTACCTTAAAAACCTTATACCTTTGGAATGAAAAACGAGGAAAATTAGATGTAAATGTGTTAAAAAAGGAACTGGTGTCTGTGCTAATTTCTGGTATTGTATAGGCTCTTTTATTATCCTTTTTTGAGAATGTCTGTTCAAATTTGCTATTCTAACTAACAATCGTTAGTTTTGTAATTTAATAAGAAGTATACATGGCTACATTTTACGCATTAAAAATAAAGGATATTTATAAGGAAACGACTGACTGCTCTGTTATTACCTTTGATGTGCCTGTTGACTTATCTCACCTATTCCATTACTCACCAGGGCAACATCTCACCTTAAAAACAGTCATTAATGGTGAAGATACGCGTCGCTCGTATAGTCTTTGCTCTAGTATTGTAGACAATCAATGGCAGGTGGCCGTAAAGAAAATACCAGGAGGTTTGTTTTCAACCTTTGTAAACGAAGTATTGAAAATAGGAGACACCCTAGAAGTAATGCCTCCTAGCGGTAAATTTGGTGTGGCTATTTCAGAAGAACAAAAGACATACATTGCCTTTGTAGCAGGGAGTGGTATTACGCCTGTCTTGTCTATGATCAAAACTCATTTAGCAAAAGAGCCTAGTGCTAAGTTCAAGCTATTCTACTTGAATCGTACTGTAAAATCTATTATCTTTAAAGAACAAATAGAACAGCTTAGAAATCAGTACTTTGGACGCTTAGAAATCTTTTATTTTTTAACCAAAGAGCACAGAGATGCGGAGTTGTTTAATGGGCGTTTTACTGCTGAGAAACTAAAAGAAATATTTCTGAAGTTAGTTCACGTCCCAGCCCTAGACGAAGCGTTCTTGTGCGGTCCTGAAGAAATGATCTTTTTAGTTCAGAAAGAACTAATGACTGCAGGAATGCCAGAAGCACAGATACACTATGAGTTATTTGTATCTGGGCTAAGTGAAGAAGATAAAAAGCGTGCTGCACGTCTAGCAGAGCAAAGTGTAGAAGGAGTAGAAGTAACTATTGTAGATGGAGGAAAAGAATTTCATTTCACTATGACCGATGCTTATACTAATATTCTTGATGCAGCGCTAGGAGCAGGAGCAGATTTACCCTTTGCTTGTAAAGGAGGCGTCTGTAGTACTTGTAAGTGTAGGGTATTAGAGGGTCATGTAGAAATGAGAATAAATTATGCGTTGGATGAGAAGGAAGTTTCACAAAACCTCGTGTTAAGCTGCCAAGCCGTTCCAACCACAGATAAAGTTAAAGTAGATTTTGACGTATAAAAGCCAAGCATTATGAGCAATGAACAAATTAAAAACTTAGAAGAAATTTTTGAAGCACGTATTGCACGTGATGAAAAAATTGAACCCAAAGACTGGATGCCAGAGAAATATAGAAAGACGCACATTCGTCAAATTTCTCAGCATGCCCATTCAGAAATTGTAGGAATGCTGCCAGAAGGGAACTGGATAAGTAGAGCGCCCTCCTTAAGGAGGAAAGCTGCACTGCTAGCAAAAGTTCAAGATGAGGCAGGACACGGCTTGTATTTGTATTCAGCCTGTGAAACATTAGGCATCTCCCGTATTGAACTATACGACCAATTACATTCTGGAAAAGCAAAGTATTCTTCAATTTTCAATTACCCAACATTAAGCTGGGCAGACATGGGTGCTGTTGGTTGGTTGGTAGACGGAGCAGCTATTATAAACCAAGTGCCTTTATGTAATACCTCTTTTGGGCCTTATGCAAGAGCGATGGTGCGAGTATGTAAAGAAGAAAGTTTTCACCAAAGACAAGGGTTTGAAATTATGCTCAAGCTTTGTAATGGATCACAAGAACAAAAAGACATGGCGCAAGATGCCTTAAACAGGTGGTGGTGGCCAAGTTTAATGATGTTGGGGCCAACAGATGCAGAGTCTGTTCATACAGAACAATCTATGAAGTGGAAATTAAAACGCAAATCGAATGATGATTTACGCCAGCAATTTATTGACCAAACGGTTCCACAGGCAGATTTACTAGGCCTAACCATACCAGATCCAGATTTAAAGTTTAACGAACAAACAGGGAGTTATGATTTTGGAGCTATAGATTGGGATGAGTTCTGGAAAGTTGTAAAAGGACATGGACCCTGTAATAAAGAACGTATTAGTGCACGAGTAGCTGCATGGGAAAATGGTTCTTGGGTGCGTGACGCAGCCATGGCACATGCCGAGAAAAAAGAAGCATTAAAAATTAAAATAGCAATCTAGTATCAAATACAATAGATATGGATAATAATTGGCCCTTATGGGAAGTCTTCGTAAGAAGTAAAAACGGATTAGAACATCGTCATTTTGGAAGTCTTCACGCAGCAGACGAAGATATGGCACTTGAAAATGCACGAGATGTTTACACAAGGCGAAATGAAGGTGTAAGTATTTGGGTGGTAAAAAGCAGCAATATCAAAGCGAGCAATCCAGAGCATAATGGAGAGCTCTTTGAGCCAGCTCAAGATAAGGTGTATCGTCATCCAACATTCTATACAGTACCTGATGAGGTAAAGCACATGTAATATGAAGAACGAAAATTTATACAATTATATTCTCGGTATTGCAGATAACAGTCTCATTCTAGGCCAACGTCTGGGTGAGTTATGTGGTCATGGACCTAGTTTAGAAACAGATATTGCAGGCACAAATATTTCGTTAGATCTTATAGGGCAAACAAGAAGTTATTATCAGTATGCCACTAAGGTTTCTGAGGAAGGGAAAACCGAAGACGATATTGCATTTTTGCGCATAGAACGAGAATACAAAAATGTGTTGCTTGTAGAACAGCCTAATACTCATTTCGGGTATGTGATGGGGCGGCAATATTTGTTTGATGTGTATCATTTAATGATGCTACAACAATTACAATTTAGCAAAGATGAAACCCTTGCTGCTATTGCAAAAAAAGGGATTAAAGAGGTGAGTTACCACAAACGGTTTTCTGGAGACTGGATAAAAAGACTAGGGGATGGTACCCCAGAGAGTACTACTAAAATGCAAGAAGCAATTAATGATTTGTGGGGCTTTACCGCCGAACTTTTTGACATGACAGACGCAGATACTGCCATGGCTTTAGAAGGGAAAGGTGTGGATGTTTCAAAACTAAAAGAAGCCTACTACAAAGAAGTGATAGAACTGTTAGAGGAAGCAACCCTTATTATTCCAGAAAGCAGGTACTTTTCCCGAGGAGGAAAAAAAGGAGTTCACAGCGAACATATGGGCTATTTATTAGCAGATATGCAATACATGCAACGTACCTATCCAAACATGGAGTGGTAACCAACCTATATTATTAATGACGATAACACAGGCCAACATCGATGCGCATCTTATTCCAATTTTGGAGCAGGTAAGTGATCCTGAGATTCCAGTATTGACTGTTTTAGATTTAGGAGTTATTAGAGAAGCCATAGAAATTGCTGGTGTTGTTCTTGTAAAACTTACTCCTACCTATTCTGGTTGTCCAGCAATGGACGTGATAGGAGACGATTTAAAAGCAGCTTTTGAGCCTTTAGGAAAAAAAGTGCAGGTTGAGTTGGTATTAGCTCCAGCTTGGAGCACCGATTGGATTAGTGAAGCTGGATTACAGAAAATGGAGGCCTATGGTATTGCGCGACCCCTGTCTGAATCAGCAGATAAAGAGGTGTTGCTGGCAAATGCAAAAAAGGTAATATGCCCTCAATGTAAAAGTACAAATACCCATTTAGTAAGTCAATTTGGATCTACTGCTTGCAAAGCACTGTTTAAATGTACCGCTTGCTTAGAGCCTTTTGATTATTTTAAATGTTTGAAATAACAATATTTTAATTTCCTTTTTGAAGGAATTTAGGGAGCTAATATCTTTAATTATAAATAGCTATGAAAAGTATTATAACCAATATAACCAATGGTGTAGCAACAGTAACATTAAACCGTCCTAACGTATTTAATAGTTTTAATCGTGAGATGGCATTGCTGTTCCAGAGGGAGCTAGATGTTTGTGAGGCAGCTCCAGAAATCCGTGCAATTGTTATTACCGGTGCCGGTAAAGCTTTTTGTGCGGGTCAAGATTTAAAAGAAGTAACCACCCCAGCATTAAACCCTGGCTTTAAAAAAATTATAGAAGAACATTACAATCCAATTATTGCAAGAATTAGAGCTATTGAGAAGCCAATAATTGCAGCTGTTAACGGTGTGGCAGCTGGAGCGGGTGCAAATATCGCTTTAGCTTGTGATATTGTTGTTGCCAGTGAGCGCGCAAGCTTTATACAAGCGTTTAGCAAAATTGGCCTGGTTCCAGACAGCGCTGGATCCTTCTTTTTACCAAGATTGATTGGTTTTCAAAAAGCCAGTGCATTGATGATGTTGGGAGATAAAGTGACCGCAGAAGAAGCGAACACCTTAGGAATGATTTACAAGGTGTTTTCTTCGGAAACATTTAATAATGAAGTGGCTGCCTTGGCAACACATATGGCTCAAATGCCAACCAAGGCATTAGGGTTGACAAAAAAATTGTTAAATGCATCTTTAAGTAATACCTTAGACCAGCAATTAGACTTAGAAAGTAAACTGCAAATAGAAGCGGCCAATAGCACTGATTATAGAGAAGGGGTTGCTGCTTTTGTAGAAAAAAGAAAACCAAACTTCAAAGGAGATTAGATGATTAAAAATGTAGGTATTATAGGTGCTGGAACCATGGGTTCTGGAATTGCTCAAGTAGCTTCCACTGCTGGATGTCTCGTTAGGTTGTTTGATTTAAATCAAGAAGCACTTGATAACTCAGAAGCTGCTTTAGAAAAAATAACAAATCGTCTGGTAGCGAAGGGGCGTATTACCTCTGAAGAGAAAAATACCATCCAAAAAAACATTTCGTATGTAAGCTCTTTAAAAGAATTAGCAACTTGTGATTTAACTATTGAAGCCATTGTTGAGAACCTTGATATAAAAAAGAAGGTATTTCAAGAACTGGAAAGCTATGTTAGTGACAGCTGCATCATTGCATCCAACACCTCTTCCTTGTCTATTGCATCTATTGCTTCTTCCTTGAGAAGACCAGAGCGTTGTATAGGTATTCATTTTTTTAACCCTGCACCCTTAATGAAGTTGGTGGAAGTGATTCCTGCCATACAAACGAGTAGTGAGGTACTTTCCATTTCAGAAGCAACCATTAAAAGTTGGAAAAAAGTAGTTGCGATAGCTAAGGATACACCAGGTTTTATTGTAAACAGAGTCGCTAGACCTTTTTATGGAGAAGCTCTTAGAATGTATGAAGAAGGTGTTGCAGACTTTGCAACCATTGACCATGCCATGAAAAGTGTGGGTGGGTTTAGAATGGGCCCTTTTGAGCTCATGGATTTTATTGGAAATGATGTGAATTATACCGTAACAGAAACGGTGTTTACTGCGTTCTATCATGATCCAAGATATACACCATCTTTCACACAAAAACGTTTTGCAGAAGCAGGATATTTAGGCAGAAAATCTGGTAAAGGATTTTATGACTATGCTGAAGGAGTCCCTACACCACTACCAGAAAACAATCCAGCACTTTTAAATACAGTATTTGATAGAATTCTAGCAATGTTGATTAATGAGGCAGCAGATGCACTATTTTTAAATATTGCAAGCGCCAATGACATTGACGCAGCAATGACCAAAGGAGTTAATTACCCAAAAGGGCTATTGGCCTGGGCAGATGAAAAAGGCATAGATTGGTGTGTTGAAATGCTAGACCGTCTATATGATGAATACCATGAAGCTAGATATCGTTGTTCTCCATTATTGAGAAGAATGAATATAAAAAATAAAACTTTTTTTTAATGGAAGGAACATTAATACCCCACAAAATGCTATCTCAAGATGCTTACAGTACGTGGCTAGGTATAGAGATTCTTGCTTGTGAAATAGGGCAAGTAAAAGTAGGAATGACCATACGTAAAGAAATGCTCAACAGCATGGATAAAGCCCATGGAGGAATAAGTTATTCATTAGCAGACACTGCCTTTGGTTTTACAGCCAATACCCATGGAAAATATGCAGTATCTATAGAAACAAGTATCAATCATATAGAAGCATTAAACGAAGGTGATTATATTACTGCCGAAGCTACTTTAGATGCGCAGAAAACAAAAATTGGGTTTACGATTGTTGAGGTAAAACGAGGCGATGATTTAGTAGCTCTTTTTAAAGGAGTTGTGTATAGAACCAATAAGAATTGGGAAGTGTAATAATACAGATCGTTTAATTGCTAGGTTTTTTGAGGCTTTTTAAAATAAAATTATGAAAGAAGCATATATAATTGATGGTGTAAGAACACCTATTGGAAATTACAAAGGAACATTAAGTGCCATTCGCACAGATGATCTAGGAGCCCACGTAATCAAGGCTATTGTTGCAAGAAACCCAAACATTCCTAAGGAGGCTTTTGATGATGTTATCATGGGCTGTGCCAATCAAGCAGGAGAAGATAACCGTAATGTGGCTCGTATGAGTTTACTGTTAGCAGGCTTGCCTTTTAGTGTTCCAGGAGAAACCGTAAATAGACTGTGTAGTAGTGGTTTGTCTGCTATTATACACGCAAACAGAGCTATTAAGGCAGGTGATGGTGATTTGTTTATTGCTGGTGGCGTTGAAAACATGACAAGAGGACCCTACGTAATGGCGAAACCTTCAAGCGCGTATGGTGGAGATAGCAAGATGTATGACTCTACCTTTGGGTGGCGTTTTGTCAACCCAAAAATGGCTTCAATGTATGGCGTTGACGGTATGGGTGTTACTGCAGAAAATTTAGTAGCCAAATATAATATCTCTCGCGAAGATCAAGATACCTATGCCTTTAATAGTCAAATGAAAGCGACCGCTGCTCAAAAAAAGGGTAGACTGGCAAAAGAAATTATTCCAGTAGAAATTCCACAACGAAAAAAAGATCCCACCATTTTTGCTAATGATGAGTTTATCAAACCAAACTCTTCTATAGAAGTATTAGCAAAATTACGCCCGGCGTTTAAAAAACAAGGTGGAAGTGTTACTGCAGGAAACGCTTCTGGTTTAAATGATGGAGCAGCAGCAACAATTATTGCTTCAGAGGCTGCCGTAAAAAAATACAATTTAAAGCCTATGGCTAGAATAGTATCTTCTGCTGTAGTAGGTGTGGAGCCAAGAATTATGGGTATTGGTCCTGTAAAAGCATCTCTTAAGGCGTTAGAAAAAGCAGGGTTAACCATGGAAGATATGGATGTTATTGAGCTTAACGAAGCTTTTGCTTCTCAAGCGCTAGCATGTATTCGCGCATGGGGATTAGCAGATAATGACCCAAGAATTAATCCTAACGGGGGTTCTATTGCTATTGGGCACCCATTAGGAGTAACAGGAGCTAGAATTACATATTCTGCAGCGATAGAGTTACAAGAAACAAATAAGAGATACGCCCTAATTACTATGTGTATAGGAGTTGGGCAAGGATATGCCGCTATCATAGAAAATGTAAACTAGGACAGAGCACAGTAAAAAAATATTGTAAATTATAAGAAATAACACCCTTTAAAGGGCTAGGGGATGTTCTCCTAAGGTCTAATAACGCTAAGATGAACAAAACACAACACTACTTACAAGGACAATGGCATGACGGTGAGGGAGCTGGAGTTTTAATACATGATGCTGTAACTGGCGAAGCTTTTACAAGCATTGCTATGGGCGGCCTAGACGTTCCTGCAGCTCTGCAATACGGCAGAGAAAAAGGGGATGTACTCAGAAAAATGACATTTCAAGAGCGAGGTATGATGCTCAAGAAATTGGCCATGTATCTCACAAAACGAAAAGAATCCTTTTATGAATTAAGCTACCGTTCTGGTGCCACACGTGTTGACAGCTGGATAGATATAGAAGGAGGTTTTGGTAATTTATTTGCAAATGCTTCTTTACGAAAGCTATTTCCGAATCAAAGCTATCATGTTGAAGGAGATCCAATAGATTTGTCACGAGGAGGACGTTTTATGGCACATCATATTATGGTGCCACGCCGTGGCGTTGCTGTGCATATAAACGCATTTAACTTCCCAGTATGGGGAATGCTCGAGAAATGTGCCGTAAACTGGATGGCAGGAATGCCAGCGGTTGTATTGCCCGCGCCACAAACAAGTTATTTAACAGCAGCGGTAGTGCGTGAAATAATTGCTTCAGGCATCCTGCCAGAAGGGGCTTTGCAGCTTATAAGTGGTACTGCTAGAACTATATTAGACACGGTAGGTTCTCAAGATGTAGTGACCTTTACGGGTTCTGCAACTACAGGACGGATATTGAAAAACCACCCAAGATTGATAGAAGAATCTGTGCCATTTACCATGGAGGCGGATTCTTTAAATGCTTCTATTTTGGGTCAAGACGCCTTACCGGGAACACCAGAATTTGATTTGTTTATAAAAGAAGTACGCAAAGAAATGACCGTTAAATCTGGACAAAAATGTACTGCAATACGCCGTGTTATTGTGCCAGAAGCCTTAGTGGATGAGGTGCAAATTGCCTTGTCTAAGCAACTAGACAAAGTAACCATTGGTGATCCTCGATTAAAAGAGGTGCGTATGGGCGCTTTGGTCAGCATTGCGCAACGGGAAAATGTTAAAGAACAAGTAGCTAAGATTGCTAAAACAGCTTCTATAGTCTACGGAAATATAGACGAACTAGAAATTATTGGTGCAGATGCCCAAAAAGGAGCTTTTTTGAAGCCTATCTTGTTGCGAGAAGACCATCCATTTAAAAATGAAGCCTGTCACACAATTGAGGCTTTTGGTCCAGTAAGTACGATTATGCCATACAAAAACATGGATGAAGCCATAGAATTAGCTCAAATGGGTAAGGGGTCTTTAGTCTCTTCTATAGCAACCAATAATGACGCGTTGGCAAGAGAATATGTGATAGGAGCTGCATCACATCATGGGCGGATATTGGTGTTAAATCGTGAAATGGCAACTCAAAGTACAGGGCATGGTTCACCATTACCCTCATTAGTACATGGTGGCCCAGGTCGCGCTGGCGGTGGAGAAGAAATGGGAGGCCTTCGTGGTATTAAACATTATTTACAACGATGTGCTATTCAAGGAAGCCCAACAACCTTAACAACTGTTACAGGTATTTACCAGCCCAAAGGAGCTTATACCGAAGCACCGGAACACCCATTCACTTATCATTGGGAGGATATTCAACCAGGGATGTCTTTAAAAACACATAACAGAACAATTACAGATACAGATATTGTAAATTTCGGAAATATTACTTGGGACCATTTTTATGCTCACACAGATATTACAAGTCTTGAGGGAAGTATTTTTGAAAAGCGAACTGCACATGGCTATTTTATTATTTCTATGGCAGCTGGTTTATTTGTGTACCCTAATAAGGGGCCTGTAGCAGCAAATTATGGGCTTGAAGAAATTCGTTTTTTACGACCTATTTATAATAATGACACCTTGTATGTGAGATTAACTTGCAAGCAAAAAGTAGACAGAGACTCTAGAGGTAAAGAACATCCAAGTGGAATTGTAAAATGGTATGTAGAGGTGTTCGATACCAATGTAGATGCTGCAAATGAATTATTGCCAAAAGGTGCAGAAAAAGAAGACCCTTTGGTGTGTATCGCTACAATACTAACGATGGTTGAAAAGAAACAAGAAGTGTTTGTTGAAATAACGAGCAGTATGGTTGAATCCTGCTTGACTAAAATTTCTGAACAAAGCAAACCAACCTGGGGGATTATGACGGCACAGCATATGTTAGAACACTTAGAGTATACCTATAAAATTGCATCTGGTGAGGTTCAGGATTTTGATATTGTTACGCCAGAGAAGTACTTAGAAAAAACACATGATAGCTTGTACAGTTTTGAAAAATTTCCAGCCAATTCAAATTTCCCACATCTTAAAAAAGACACCTTGGCGCCATTAATGCATCCAGATTTAAAAACCGCAAAAGAGAAACTACTAGCGGTAAGGTATAGGTATTTAGATTTCTTTAAAGAAAATCCTGACGGGGTTTTAAAGAACCTTGTTTTTGGGGAGCTAAAGAAGTATGAATGGTATTTATTGGAGAGAAAACATCTAAACCATCATTTTGAACAATTTAATTTATTAGACTAACTATTGAGACAATGAGCTTGACCTTATGGTCCTGTTTCCTGTTTTTTGAATCAACACTATGACAGCACCCTACGTAAAAGAAGACATACAAAATGGAATTTCTACCATTGAGTTTTTCCACCCAGCCCACAATAGTTTGCCGGGAGACTTATTAGCCAAACTAGCCGATACCATTGCGAAGGCAGGAAAAAATGATGCAGTTAAGGTAATCGTCCTAAAGAGTGGCGGTGATAGAACCTTTTGTGCTGGCGCTAGTTTTAAAGAACTTATCAGTATTAATGATGCCGAGACAGGGCGTATTTTTTTTAGTGGTTTTGCAAATGTTATTAATGCGATGCGATCATGTCCTAAATTTATAATTGGCCGCATACAAGGTAAAACTGTTGGAGGGGGAGTAGGAGTAGCTAGTGCAACAGATTATTGCATGGCTAGTAAATTTGCTGCTATTAAATTAAGTGAGTTAAATGTAGGTATAGGCCCTTTTGTTGTAGGTCCTGCTGTTGAGCGAAAACTGGGTTTAACAGGGATGTCTCAAATAGCTATTGATGCCAATACGTTTTATGATGCCCAATGGGCACGAGAAAAAGGATTGTATGCCAGTGTGCACGAGTCTACTGAGGCTTTAGATATTGCAGTGCAGTCTTTTGCAGAAAACCTATGTACGTATAACCCTGAGGCCATGCGTGAAATGAAAAAAGTGATGTGGACAGGCACAGAAGACTGGGATACCTTATTGGCAGAACGAGCAGCTATTTCTGGAAGATTGGTCTTGAGTGAATTTACGAAGGAAACCTTAAAAAGATTTAAATGATTTATTCCTTCAAGGGCCACATACCTGTCGTTCATGAGTCTAGTTTTATTCATCCCTTAGCGGCTGTTACAGGCAATGTAATTATTGGAAGAAACTGTTATGTAGGTCCTGGTGCTGCGATAAGAGGAGATTGGGGTGAAATCATTTTGGAAGACGGTGTAAATGTTCAAGAAAACTGCACCGTACATATGTTCCCTGGGAAGTCTATTGTTTTAAAAGAAGGGGCTCATATAGGTCATGGAGCAATCATTCACGGAGCTAACCTAGGGCGCAATTGCATGGTTGGAATGAATAGTGTTGTTATGGACGGGGCTTTTATTGGTGATGAGTGTATTGTAGGCGCCATGGCTTTTGTAAAAGCCGAATGTGTATTTGAGTCAAGACAGTTAATTGTTGGAAACCCAGCAAAGGTGATAAAAGAAGTTTCTGAAGAAATGATTGCATGGAAAACAGCTGGCACAAAATTATACCAACACCTTCCTGCAGATTGCCACGAATCACTTCGTGAAGTGGCACCGCTCAGGGAAATTCCAAAGAATAGACCTATGCAAGAAGATATCTATAAAACTCTTGCCGACCTTAAGAAAGAACAAACTTAGGGAAGCACTCTTACTTTTGACGCTAGTACTTTTGCTTTTTTAGTAATGGCAGCAACGCTACTATTTATGTCATCATAACAAACAACCACACCCATTCTTCTATAGGGTCTTGAACTAGGTTTTCCAAAAAGTCTGAAATCTGTTTTAGGACTATTTGCTAAAACGTCTAGGTTTTCAAAATAGGGATTTTCTGAATGAGAGGATGCTAAAAGCACAGCGCTCGCCCCATTTCTCTCTAGTGTAATTTCTGGAATTGGCAATCCAATGATAGCGCGTAAATGCAATTCAAATTCATTAAAGTTTTGTGTATTTGCTAGGGTTACCATTCCGGTGTCATGTGGTCTTGGTGAGAGTTCAGAAAAATAAACTCCCTCTTTAGTGGAGATAAAAAATTCTACACCCCAAAGGCCATTTCCCGTTAACGCAGCAGTAACTTTTTTAGCCATTTCTTGCGCTGTTTTTAAATGATGCGCTAGCATTAAAGCAGGTTGCCAACTTTCTTGATAATCTCCTCGTTCTTGTCTATGCCCTATAGGAGGGCAAAAGAGGGTGTTGCCATTTTCTTGCGTTACTGTAAGGAGTGTTATTTCGTAATCAAAATCTATAAATGCTTCTACGATAACCTCAGCCACATCGCCTCTCGAACCTTCTTGAGAATACATCCATGCCTTTTCTATGTCTGCCTCACTTTTAATTGTGCTTTGTCCTTTTCCGCTGGAAGACATTAGTGGTTTCACGACACAGGGCATTCCAACGTGCGTGACAGCATCTTTTAACATTTCTGCAGAACTGGCATAGGTGTATGTTGCAGTTAATAGCCCCAAATCTTTGGAAGCCATATCTCTAATGGCCTTTCTGTTCATGGTGTAGTTGGTTGCCTTGGCAGATGGAACTACGGTATATCCTTGCGCTTCATAGGCGTATAAACGCTCTGTGCGTATGGCCTCTATTTCGGGTATGATATAATCTGGGGTATGCTTTAGAACAATGCTGTCAAGCGCATCGCCATCTAGCATATTAATTACTTCGAAGTCCTGCGCAACCTGCATGGCTGGTGCATCTTTATAACTATCTACAGCAATTACATATTGACCTAATCGTTGCGCAGCAATTACAAATTCTTTGCCTAATTCTCCTGCTCCTAATAGTAGGATTTTTGCCATTTGTTGAAATTTTAATAGTTTGTTTGCAATTTACTATTAAATAATCAGTTTTCTAAATTCTCGCGTATTGAGTGACGCATATATCCTTTAGAGGATGTTTTTATGAGATTCTCATTTGCTTAAAGCCCTCAAAATAATTAATTTTAGTCATGCTCCTGATGTATGTGCAGATACTACACTAGTATGTACGTAGTAGTTTTATTATACGGGTTACAATAGGATCAAGAAGCGTAAATAAAAGTATAGTTGCAGCTTAGGATGTCGGAACTATATCGTACAAAACAAAAAAGCACTGATACATCAGTGCTTTTTTGTTTTGTACGATTAGCTTTATGAAGTTAACACTTCTTTTATTTGCTGCATGGCTTTTGTAATATCATCGTTAGATGCTGCATATGAGATACGGATACAGTTAGGCTCTCCAAAAGCTTCACCGGTTACCGTTGCTACCTTTGCATTTTCTAATAAATACAGCGAGAAGTCTGTGGCGCTATTAATTATAGTGCCGCGCAGGGTTTTTCCGAAGTAAAAAGAAATGTCTGGAAACACATAAAATGCTCCTTGAGGCTTGTTAATTTTAATACCGTCAATCTCAGCTAATAGTCCTAAGATTAAACCACGTCTTTCTTCAAAAGCGTCTATCATGTATTGAATCTTGCTTGGAGAATTCTCTAACGCTGTAACAGCCGCTTTTTGCCCAATACAATTTGCGCCACTGGTTACTTGACCTTGCATTTTGTTGCAGGCACGGGCAATATATTCTGGCGCTCCAATAAAACCAATTCTCCAGCCTGTCATTGAAAATGCTTTTGAGAGGCCGTTTACCGTTACGGTGCGATCATACATGTCTTCAAATTGTGCCATAGAGGTACGTTGGTCAGTGAAGTTAATATGTTCGTAAATCTCGTCACTAATTACAATAATGTCTGGGTATTTAACCAAGACATCGGCTAATGCTCTTAATTCTTCTTTGTTGTATACAGAACCACTTGGGTTACAAGGGCTACTATAAATCATCATTTTAGTTTTTGGAGTGATAGCGTTTTCCAGTTCTTGAGGTGTTACTTTAAAATCGGTATCTATAGATGTTCTTATTTCAACAGGTACTCCGCCAGCTATTTTTGAAATATCACTATAGCTTACCCAATAAGGTACAGGCAATAAAACTTCATCACCAGGATTTAATAATACTTGTGCTAAATTATAAAGTGATTGTTTTGCTCCAGTAGAAACGACTATCTGAGAGGGACTATACGTGAGGTTATTGTCTCTCTTAAACTTTGTAATAATGGCTTCTTTAAGATCTGCATACCCGTCTACAGGTGTATAAGAATGATAGTTGTCTTCTACAGCCTTGATAGCCGCTTCTTTTACAAATTCTGGTACTGTAAAGTCTGGTTCTCCTAGACTTAGTCCTATAATTTTTTCGCCAGCTTCTCTTAGTTCTCTTGTTTTGGCTGCCATGGCTAATGTTGCTGATGTAGCCATGTCATTGATTCTGTTAGAAAGTTTATTGTTCATGGTTTTAAGCAGGCAAAACAGGCTTTTGCCCCATGTGTTTTAGGTGTGTAAAATGTGCTATGAGTGCTTTTCTAGTAGTCTTGTACTCATTGTATGGTAAGTTAAATTCTTTTGCTGTTTCACGCACTATTTTTGAAATTTTAGTGTAGTGTACGTGGCTAATGTTTGGAAAAATATGATGTTCTACTTGATGGTTTAATCCACCCGTAAACCAGTTCATTATTTTATTTTTAGTAGAGAAATTAACCGTTGTAAATAACTGATGTATTGCCCAGGTGTTTTTCATCGTACCAGTGTTGTCTGGGAGAAAAACATCTGCATCTTCAATAACATGAGCTAGTTGAAATACAATTCCAAGAATTACACCGGCTACGTAATGCATAATAAAAAAGCCTATTAGTATTTTCCACCAAACAATGTTGAAAAACAGAATTGGAATTACAATCCATAGTGCCCAATATAAAATTTTAGTAAAAATTAGGATACTCCATTGAGTAGAAGGTTTAGGGAATTTTCCAAAAGATAATTCACGTTTTAAATACCGGTAGGTTTGCTGAAAATCTGTGGTAAGTGCCCAATTGAAAGTTAGTAAACCATATAAAAACACACTGTAATAATGCTGGAATTTATGAAATTTATACCACGGTGCGTGCTCTGAAAACCGCAATACTCTTCCAGCCTCTAAATCTTCATCATGGCCGTGTATGTTAGTGTATGTATGGTGCAATACATTGTGTTGTACCTTCCAGTTGTAGGCGTTACCCGCTAGAATATAAATACTGCTCCCTAATACTTTATTAATCCATTTTTTCGAGGAATAAGCACCGTGATTAGCGTCATGCATTACATTCATGCCAATACCTGCCATCCCAATTCCCATCACTACGGTTAGCGCTACCTGCGCCCAAGTTGGTAAGCTCAGTGTAAGGAATAAGAAGTATGGAACTAGGTATGTGCAGAACATAATCACAGTTTTTAAGTGTAATTTCCAGTTTCCAGTTCTCTGAATACCGTTTTCTTTAAAGTACGCGTTTACACGCTTGTTTAGAGTTCTGAAAAACTTTCCGGAATCAAGTCTTGAGAATTTTAACTGATTATTTGTCAACATAGCGATCGTATTAATTTCTATTCCAAATTATATACAAAAATAAACATCTATAGCCTAAAAGGTCTATTCAAAATCATAAAGTTATAAAAGAAAGCCTATTTTTGATGCCTAAACATAACAATGGAAGAATTACTTCACTATTTTCCGAACTTAACAGCGCATCAAATAGCGCAATTTGAATTGCTTTCAACCCTCTATGAGGATTGGAATTTAAAAATTAATGTTGTTTCAAGGAAGGATATTGATGAAATATACTTACGCCATGTGCTCCATTCTTTGGGTATCGCCAAGGTACAACCTTTTTTGCCGGGTAGTTCTATTTTGGATGTTGGTACTGGCGGGGGGTTTCCCGGAATACCGCTAGCCATCTTATTTCCTGAAGTGCAATTTCACTTAGTAGATAGTATTGGTAAAAAAATTAAAGTAGTTGAAGAGGTGCGCGATGGTTTAGAGTTGCAAAACGTAAAAGTTACTAATGCTCGTGCAGAGACTATTACAGGTCAATATGATTTTATTGTAAGCAGGGCTGTGGCAGAAATGGAAACATTTGTGCGATGGGTTAAAAATCGCGTTGCTAAAAAATCAACCCACGAATTAAAAAATGGAATTCTGTACCTTAAAGGAGGAAATTTGACAGAAGAGTTAGTGTCCTTTCCAAAAGCCAAGGTGTACAGATTACCCGCATTTTACAAGGAAGACTTTTTTGAAACAAAAAGTGTTGTTCACGTACCATTAAAATTTAAGGGAAGGTAAGAAATGACTCTTGTTAGTTGTTATAAACGTATAAAGCTAAAAAAAGCCCTAACAAATTGTTAGGGCTTTTTATATGCTATGGGGTAGTTAATTATTTAACGACTACAAACTTCTTAGTAGTTGTTAGCGTACCGTTAGAAATTTTAACGAAGTAAGCACCTGCTGCATATCCAGAAACGTCAACAGTTTCTGTATTGCTGCTATTTGTTTTAGCAGTCATTACTTGACCTAATACATTATAAACTTCAATA
>JBLHII010000005.1:0-27598 GCA_047616265.1 Minisyncoccia bacterium | reverse complement strand
ATTCTTCTTTTTTTCCAGAAGCTGTGTAAGCTTCTATACACCAATGTAGGTTTAGTTTGTTTAATGTCTTTGTATTGCTGAGGTCAAGTCCATGACAGTATTCTCCTTTAAACTTCGGGTATTTAGCTCCTTCATTAGCTTGAGGGGTAAAGCCATAGGTGTAGGTTTCTTGGGGAAGTGTAGGAGATCCAAAAATTTGGAATTGCTTTTTAGTACCTCTCCCTGCACTTATAGAAGTTCCTTCAAAAAAACAAAGGCTAGGATATAGGGTAATAGCAACATCATTAGGTAGATTTGGAGAAGGCTTTATAGGAAGTGAGTAGGCGGTTTTGTGCGTGTAGTTTTTCATTTTAATTACCCTAAGGTTACACTGTATTTTATTTGCCAACCACCCTTGTCCATTAATCATTTGCGCATATTCTCCAATAGTCATGCCGTGAACAACAGGAATAGGATGCATTCCCACAAAGCTTGTGTGTGCAGGTTCTAATATAGGTCCATCTGTATAATGCCCATTGGGGTTAGGCCTGTCAAGCACAATAACAGGAATGTTATTTTCTGCACATGCCTCCATAACATAGTGGAGCGAAGAAATATAGGTATAAAATCGGGCCCCTACGTCCTGAATGTCAAACACCACAATCTCTACATCGCTAAGTTGTGCAGCAGTTGGTTTTTTGTTTTTTCCATAGAGCGAAATAATAGGAATTCCGGTCTTTAGATCTATCCCGTCTTTTACCACCTCACCAGCATCTACTTTGCCTCTAAACCCATGTTCTGGCGCAAATACTTTGGTAACGTTCTTGTCAAAGTCAGTTATAAAATCTACCAAATGAAAATCAACGACTCGAACATTCTGCTTGTTTTCTAGTGTGTCATTTACCATAGCGGTTTGGTTGGCAACTATCCCCACCTTTTTATTGCTGAGCAAGTCCATGTATGATTGCCATTGATTGGCTCCTGTAAAAATATGTTTTGAGCTTTTTACTGGAATGCTTCTCCCAAAGACCAGGGTATCCTGAAGTGTGATTCTAATTTCTCTGTTTTCTTCTTTTATTGTTTTTTTATTTTCTGAAAAAGGAAGGGTATCCTGAAGTATGACATTCTGGACAAATTCTTGATTTTTTTCTACAGCGCTACTTCCGCATGAAAACAATCCTAAAATCGGTATAAATATTATATTTTTGAAAAAAGATACTCCCATAAATCCTAATGAATTTCGAATATTTTATCGCTCGCCGTATTGCTGCTCATAAAGACTATAAAAGTAGTATATCAGCACCAATAATAAAAATTGCAATTGTGGCAATTTCTTTGGGTATGATTACCATGTTGATTTCAATAGCCACAAGTGTAGGTCTCCAGAATAAAATTAAAGAAAAAGTATCTGCTTTTAACGGAGATTTAATTATCACTAATTTCGATACAAATAACTCAGATGACTCCCAAGTTCCTATTTCAATGGAACAAGACTTTTACCCTAATTTTACAATTTCAGATAATGTAAGCCATATTCAAATAACCGCTTCCAAGGGCGCTGTTGTGAGAACTGAAACAGATTTTGAGGGTATTATTGTAAAAGGAGTTGGATCAGATTATAACTGGCGTTATTTTGAAGATTTCTTGACTGCGGGTGTTCTGCCAAATTATACAACAAAAGAAATGAGCAATGAGGTGCTAATTTCAGAATTTCTTGCCAATAGGCTTGGTTTAAAAGTTGGAGATAAAGCCCTGACCTATTTTTTTAATGAAAATAGCAGGAAGCCTCCACGCACCAGAGCTTTCCAAATTGTAGGGCTATACACGAGCGGTTTTCAACAATTTGACGCACAATTCATCATTGGAGATATTAGGCACATACAGCGTCTTAATAAATGGGATCCAGACCAAATTGGTGCTTTTGAGTTGTTTGTAAAAGATTTTGATGCTATTGAAAAAACGAACAATGAAGTGTATGATAGTATTGGTAGCATGCTCGACACTCAAACCATACGAGGAAGGTTTTACGCTATTTTTGAGTGGCTGGACTTGTTTGATTTTAATGTAGCGCTCATTATTGTACTGATGGTTATTGTGGCAGGTTTTAATATGATTACCGCCCTACTAGTGCTCATCTTAGAACGCACCAAAATGATTGGTATTTTAAAAGCTTTGGGCTGTTCTACTTGGAGTGTGCGTAAAATATTTATTTATAATGCCATGTATCTGGTTGGTGTTGGTTTGTTTTGGGGAAATTTAATTGGGATTGGTTTATTGCTATTACAGCAACAATTTAATTTATTTGCCCTAGATCCAAATTCCTACTATGTAGACCAAGTTCCTGTTTACCTTGACTTGAGTTATATCGCTGCACTCAATCTTGGCACTTTGGTCTTGTGTTTTTTAATACTTTTAATTCCAAGTTATATTATTTCAAAAATTTCTCCGGTCAAGGCAATTAGATTTGAGTAAGGAACCTAAAATATAGCTTCTAAAATCCACACTAAGGCTGTACCTTTGCATTGTTAAACTCCACACATTTTATTTCACATTATGGACTACGTAGAAAATATATTAGGCACGATTGGGAACACTCCGATGGTAAAAATCAACAAGCTAGCTGAAGAAATTCCTGGACTTGTTTTGGCAAAGTATGAAACATTTAATCCAGGAAACTCTGTAAAAGACCGCATGGCCTTACAGATGATTGATGATGCAGAGGCAGATGGTCGTTTACAGCCAGGAGCAACAATTATTGAGGGAACCAGCGGTAACACTGGTATGGGTTTGGCTTTGGCAGCGATTGTAAAGGGGTATAAAATGGTGTGTGTTATTAGTGACAAACAAAGTAAAGAAAAAGTAGATATACTACGTGCTGTTGGCAGTGAAGTCATAGTCTGTCCAACAGATGTAGCTCCAGATGATCCTAGATCATATTATTCTACCTCAAAGCGTTTGGCAGAAGAAACACCAAATAGCTGGTATGTAAACCAATATGACAACCCTTCAAACTGTAAGGCTCATTTTATGAGTACAGGACCAGAAATCTGGGAACAAACAGATGGTAAGGTTACACATTTTGTGGTCGGTGTAGGTACAGGTGGAACTATAAGTGGTGTTGGTAGCTACTTAAAAATGAAAAACCCTGCTATTAAAATTTGGGGAATCGACACCTATGGTAGTGTATTTAAGAAATACCATGAAACAGGTATTTTTGATGAAAAAGAAATTTACTCATACGTTACAGAAGGTATTGGAGAAGATATACTGCCCCTCAATGTTCGTTTTGAAGTTATAGATGGTTTTACCAAAGTAACAGATAAAGATGCTGCCATCTGGACGCAAAAATTATCAAAAACAGAAGGAATGTTTTTAGGTAATTCTGCAGGTGCTGCCATGAAAGGATTACATCAATTAAAAGAGCATTTTACAGAAGATGATGTAGTTGTGGTGTTGTTTCATGATCATGGAAGTAGGTACGTAGGAAAAATGTACAATGATGAGTGGATGGAAAAAATGGGATATATAGAATAGATGATTCCTTACAAAATTTAAATCCCAAAATTCAGCCTATGGTTGTGTTTTGGGATTTTTTTATTCTTACTTTATAAGTTCTCAATAAACACATAAAAAAACACCTAACTTGCATATATGTTACAATGGGTCTACAGTATGCGTCATTACTTTGAGCGTCATGGATATTACGTTTGTGCACGTTTGGCAGATCGCCTTGGAATGCGTGCCAAAAGCATCCGGTTGTTTTTCATTTATTTGTCTTTTGCAACCTTGGGTGTTTGGTTTGCCATCTATCTTACTTTAGGTTTTTGTTTGCGGTTAAAAGATTTGATATATACCAAAAGAACCTCTGTATTTGACTTATGAAAAAGGTCTTTCACTCTAAGGTATATGTAGCCATTTTATTATTACTAGCAGTCTTTATGGCTGGGGTATTTGGCTATAGATTTATTTCTGAGTATTCTTGGATCGATGCTTTTTACATGACCGTTATAACGATTACTACAGTTGGTTTTGGAGAAGTGGTTCCTTTAGATGACGTCGCCAAGTTATTTACTTCTACTTTAATACTATCGAGTATATTTATTTTAGCATATGCTATTTCTGTGATCACAGAATACATGTTGAGTAAAAACAATATATAAAATAATTCATAGTATGAAAGATCATGTCATTGTTTGCGGTTACGGTAGAAATGGAAAACAAGCCGTTGAAAAATTAATAGCTTATAACAAACCTTTTGTAATCATAGAAAAGGATCATGAAGTAGTAGTTAAATATACTAAAGGTGCCTTTTTTGTGGAAGGAAGTGCTAGTGATGATTCAGTTTTGAGAGAAGTAGGGGTATAACGTACAAGTACATTAATATGTGCCTTGCCAAGTGATGCAGATAATTTGTTTATTGTGCTTACAGCACGTCAAATGAACCCTAACTTAAGAATTATTAGCTGTGCCACCGAAGAGACAAGCTATAAGAAATTAAAATTGGCAGATGCAGATAATGTAATACTTCCAGAGAAAATAGGGGGAGACCATATGGCATCATTGGTTGTGGTGCCAGATTTAGTAGAGTTTTTAGACAATCTATCGGTCTCTGGAGAAAAAGATAGTATCAATGTAGAGCAGGTTCCTCTTGATAAAATTTGCCTTCCAGGCCAAAAACAAGCTATTAAAGATCTAGATATCCTAAAAAAAAGGATGTTCTGTGATAGGCTACAAGTCACCAAGCGGAGAATATATTGTAAACCCAGAAGCTTCTATGGTTTTAGAAAAAGGACTAAATTAATTCTTATTGTTAGTCCAACTCAAATAAAAAGCCTCAAGCAGTTATACCATGTTTAATATTTGATTTAGAAATTATTGCCTATTTACTTGAATTTCGACTAATTTTTTAGCATCTTGCTTTGCTTATATTTTAAACTAAACGTAACCCTTATTATGAAGAAACTTCTTCTTTCTCTTTCCACATTATTATTACCTGTTTTATTGTTTTCTCAAGATGCTAAAGAAAAAGGTATTGATGAGATTATCAATGAAAAATTCGGAAACGCTACTGGCTGGTTCGTACAAATAATCTTCGCGGAGGTACCGGTAACAGAAGAGGTGGGAATTCCTTGGGTGGTAATCATGCTGCTTGGTTTTGCAACATTTTTCACGGTCTACTTCAAGTTTATTAATATTAGTGCTTTTTCTACTGCTATCAATGTAGTGCGTGGAAAATACGATGATTTAGACCATGTAGAAGCGGGTGTATTAAAAGGTGATTTAACACCTGGCGCAGACATTCCAGAAACCATTAGAATAGAAGATGAAGAAGGAGAGGTGTCTCACTTTCAAGCTTTAACTGCTGCACTTTCTGGGACCGTTGGTTTAGGAAATATCGCAGGAGTTGCTATTGCTATTACCATTGGGGGTCCTGGAGCAACATTATGGATGATTGTTGCTGGTTTGCTAGGAATGACATCAAAATTTGCTGAGTGTACCTTGGGTGTTAAGTACAGAGATGTAGATGAGCATGGTACTGTATTTGGCGGTCCAATGTATTACCTTAAAAAGGGATTGAGTGAACGAGGCGCTGCAGGATTAGGTAAAGTACTTGCTGTTTTGTTTGCCATCTTTTGTATTGGAGGTTCTTTTGGAGGTGGTAACATGTTCCAGTCTAACCAAGCGGCTATTATTTTTAATGACACTGCTGGATTTACAGGAGGTGCTTCTGGATTAATATTTGGTCTTGTAATGGCCGTATGTGTAGGTTTTGTTATTATTGGAGGGCTTAAGCGTATTGCTGCAGTAACAGAAAAAGTGGTACCATTTATGGTAGGAATTTACCTGGTAGCTGCCCTTGTAGTGATTGGAATGAATTACACAGAGGTGGTCCCTGCATTCGGTAAAATATGGAATGGTGCTTTTGCTCCTATGGGAGTAGCTGGTGGATTTATTGGTGTACTTGTACAAGGGTTTAGACGTGCTGCATTCTCAAACGAAGCGGGTGTTGGATCTGCTGCTATTGCGCATTCTGCCGTAAAAACTAAATATCCTGCTAGTGAAGGAATTGTCTCTTTATTAGAGCCATTTATTGATACTGTAGTAGTGTGTACGATTACAGCTTTAGTGATTGTTATTACCGGAAACTATTTAGATGCTGGTGCTGCTAGTGGTGTGCAATTAACAAGTGATGCATTTGCATCTGCTATTCCTTGGTTCCCATACGTGCTTACAGGTGCTGTAATCTTATTTGCATTCTCTACAATGATTTCTTGGTCTTACTATGGTTTACAGTCTTGGCTATACCTTTTTGGGAGATCAGAAAGAAACGTGATGACCTACAAAATTGTATTTTGTTTGTTCACTGTCTTAGGAGCATCTATAAGTTTAGGAGCGGTAACAGATTTCTCTGATGCAATGATTTTTGCTATGGCAATTCCTAACTTAATTGGGGTGTCACTGTTATTACCTAAAGTAAAAGAAGAACTTGTAAAGTATAGAGATGCTATAAAGGCAAGTAAAAGCAAACTATAGCCAACACATATAAGCATAACTCCCCAGTTACTTAACTTAGGAGAATTATGCCAAATTTAAAATCCCATTTCGAGTTTGACAACCAACAACGAAGTGGGATTTTACTATTATGTATGCTCATCGTTGGTTTGTTTTGTGTGCTAAAATTTTACACACCAAATCCCATTCAAGTCTTTGATGTTTCTTCTTCAGAAATTTTGAAACATCAAGCTGTTATAGATTCCTTACGTCTTCTAGCTTCAGAGAAAAAGAAACCGAAAGTATATCCATTTAACCCAAATTTCATTACAGATTATAAGGCGTATGTCCTTGGTTTGTCTCCAGAAGAGTATGACAGGCTATCGCATTTCCGAAGTAAAAATAAATGGATACAAAGTGTGGCAGATTTTAAACGGGTAACCAAGGTGTCAGATAGTCTGCTCGCACACATACGTATTTTGTTTAAATTTCCAGATTGGGTAATCGAATCAAATGCAAAACAACGATCCTTAAAGCTAAAGAAAGCATCAGAAAATATTGTGTTGACCTATGAAGAAAAAGTAGATTTAAACATTGCTACTGCTGTTCAATTGCAAGAAATATATGGTATTGGTCCAGCCTTAAGTGCTAGGATTATTTCATATAGAGAAAAACTGAATGATTTTTCAACAGATTCACAACTGCTAAGTGTCTGGGGCTTGAGTGAAGAAGTGGTGAAAAATGTTTTAAATAGCTTTACCGTAAAAACGCCCAAAAAAATAAAGATGATTTCTGTGAATACAGCATCTGCCTCAGATATTGCTACCATTTCTGGAATATCCTTCGAGCTAGCAAAAGAGATTTGGGAGTTTAGAGTATTGCATGAGGGAATTTCGTCTCTCTTAGAGCTTCAAAAAATAGAGGGAATGACCCTAAGTAAATATGCCCTAATTGAGTTATATTTGCATATAGATTGATAAACAGAAAGAGATGACCTAGTATTCTGTTTTTCATAATAATATTAAATACTTTACAACACACGATGAGTTTATATTTTACAGAAGAGCATGAGTTTTTTAGAAAGAGTTTTCAAGATTTCTTAAAAAAAGAAGTAGTTCCTCATATTGATAAATGGGAAGAAACAGGAACCATAGATCGTTTTATCTGGGAGAAATTTGGAGAAATGGGCTATTTTGGTCTCGCAACTCCAGAGGCTTACGGCGGGATGGACTTAGATATATTTTACACGATAATTTTTATTGAAGAGTTACAAAAAATAAATAGTGGTGGTTTTGCAGCTGCTATTTGGGCACATGAGTATTTAGCGATGACGCATCTAAATAAAGAAGCGGATGAAGCCCAAAAACAGAAATATTTGGTTCCAAGTGTTACTGGTGAAAAGATAGGCTGTTTATGTATTACAGAGCCCTTTGGAGGCAGTGATGTTGGAGGTATGCGAACTACAGCTGTTAAGAAAGGAGATAGCTACGTTATTAACGGTTCTAAAACGTTTATTACAAACGGGGTCTATAGCGACTACTTAATAGTGGCGGCCAAAACATCCCCAGAACTAGGTAATAAGGGAATTAGCATCTTTGTAATGGATAGAGATATGCCAGGTATTAGTGCCACAAAGCTTGATAAATTAGGATGGAGAGCTAGTGATACGGCAGAGATTGCATTTGATAATGTTACGATCCCTTCAGAAAGTTTAATGGGTGAAGAAAATCTTGGTTTTCCGTATATCATGCAACATTTCGCTTTGGAGCGATTAATTATGGGGGTAAATGCGCACGCAAGAAGTGAGTGGGCGTTAGCATATGCCATTGGATATATGAAAGAGCGTACTGCTTTTGGAAAGCCTATTTCAGAATTCCAAGCCTTACGTCACAGGATAGCAGACATGGCGAGTGAGGTGGAAATGGCAAAGACCTTTAATTATGTTACGGCAAAGCGTTTAGACGATGGGGAGTATGTTGTTAAGGAGGCAACCATGTCTAAGCTAGTATCAACAAAAATTGCAGATCAAGTTGCTTATGACTGTGTTCAGCTTTTAGGAGGATATGGTTATATGGAAGAATACCCACTGGCACGAAACTTGAGAGATAGTAGATTAGGGCCTATTGGTGGTGGAACATCAGAGATTCTTAGAGAAATTATTTCTAAAATGGTAATTGATGGCATTAATTACAAGCCAGCCACTTAATTTAAGTTAAATACTATAAAAATCAAATCTTGGCCTTATGTAAAATGATGTCAGGATTTTGTTTTTTTAGATAATCGTAATTTTTAAACAGTAGTAACTGAATCTAAAACGTATGAACATGCATAACTATCCCTTACGTGTCTTTCTATGCTTATTCTCATTAAGTGTATCTTCTCAAATAGAAATTAAAAACAAGATTGTAGATTTTGCGACCTTCACACCTGTTCAGAGTGCCAGTGTCTATGTCCAGAACACTACTATTGGTACAATTACCAATGCAGATGGAAGGTTTCTATTGAGTATTCCAAATACATATGCTAGTGATACGCTGGTTATCTCATCTATTGGGTATAAGAGTTTTAAATCTGTAGTGAATGTCTTTGATGAAAGCATGGATATTTTCTTAGAAGAAGATATTGCATCCCTAGATGAAGTACTATTAATAGCAGAAACAAGACCTAAAACGGGTACTGATATTGTGCTTCGAGCCATAGAAGAGTTGCCAGGAACACTTCCAGATAGTGCGTACATCCAAAAAGGATTTTTACGGCACAAGGAGCGAAATTCTAGTGAGTACAAATGGCTTGTTGAAAGTGCCATTACTTTGTATGACTCAAGTTATGATGCAGGGTCAAAGAATACCTTAAGGATTAATGTAGATGAAACGCGCAAGAGTTATGACTTAAGAGATGTTGATAGTCTTTTTGCTTACACCTCGTATCTTAAAAAGAGAACAAAAAACAAAACACTTCGTAAAAATAACCTGAGGCGAGATACCATTTCTACTGCGTCGCTTATAAAAGCCATACGCTGGAATGATGAGCGGGTAAATGGTCTTGATAAATTGTTTAGAGGCAAGATTAACATCGTTAGAAATGCAAATGCATCTAGTGCGTTATTTGGTGAAGATATATTAGCACACCATGCCTTTAGGTTAGATACTGTGCTTGTTGAAAATGACAAAAAATTATACAAAGTTGAAATTTCAAAAGGAGTAGATTTTGTAGGTTTAAAAACACCTGACATTTATAATGAAGGCTTTGAAGCAAAAGGATGGATTTATATTGATTGGGATACTTGGGCTGTTAAAAAGGTTGAGTATCAATTAATGGCTGCTTCAGAGAATCAAAAGAAACGAAGTAAGAGTTTGTTTGGAACCTTGTTAAATCATAAGTTGGTGATTACCTATATGGAATATGAAGGAAAAATGTATCCTAAATATATCTATTACGAAACACCTAAACTTGTAAACGCAGGAGACCGTTCTTCAGATCAAATAGGCAAAGACGGAAAACCCACTCAGGACAAAAAAGATTTTTATTATAACACCGTTCAGGAAATTGTGTTCACTGAAATTATTAGAGATCAAGAGCTCATAAAACAAGAGCGATCAAAAAAATGGTCTGAGGATATTTTTTCACCACAGCCATACCATCCAACGTTTTGGGAGAATTATAATGTATTGTTAGAGAGTAAAGAAGAAGAAAAGTTGATTCGTGACCTCACGATGAGAGCGGGCTTGTTTAAGCAATAATTTTAATTCAGAATTCCTATGTTAGAATAACGGTAGGTTTTATTAAAAAATTCACGATTCATAATTCATAATTCATAATTTGTTTCTACTTTTGCGATCCAATAGAGAGGAGGTTATGGAACTATGTTAGTTATACCAATAAAAGACGGAGAAAATATAGACAGAGCATTGAAGCGTTTCAAGCGTAAGTTTGACCGTACAGGAACAATGCGTCAATTACGTGCACGTCAGGCATTCTCAAAGCCATCGGTTGTGAGAAGAAAAGAAGTCCAGAAAGCACAATACATTCAAGGACTAAGAGATGCAGAAGAAATTTAGTATTCTGTTCTTATACATACTCAAAAACCGCTAACTACTTGTTAGCGGTTTTTTTATTGCCTACTTTTAATTCTTAAATAACAAAAAATGCCCTTTAAACCTTTTATAGACTATTTGTTACTTGAGAAAAAGTACTCTCCTCATACTGTACAGGCCTATACAAAAGATTTGGAGCGCTTTTTTGAGTTTGTGATTACAAAGTATGAGCTTTCGTCATTGGTGGCTGTAAATTACAGCATGGTGCGAAGTTGGATTGTGCACCTTGTAGATGTGGGTATTTCGAATAGTAGTATTAATCGCAAAATATCTTCTTTAAAAACCTTTTATAAATTTCTTTTAAAAACCAATCAAATTTCTGAAACCCCTTTAGCGAAACATAAAGCTTTAAAGACCGCAAAGAAAATACAGATACCATTTTCAGAAACAGAAGTGGAAGATGTATTAGAGCTGCTTAAGAATGTCAACGATTTTGAAGGTGTTCGCAATAAGTTAATGGTAGAGCTATTTTATAGCACAGGAATGCGAAGGGCAGAACTTATAGGCTTGAGACTTTCAGATGTATCTGAAATACAAAAAACGATCAAGGTGTTAGGGAAACGCAACAAAGAGCGTATCATTCCTTTGTTGCCCTCTGTGTTAAAAACGTTAGAGCATTACCAGCGTTTTAGGAGCGCCTTGCCTGAATTGCGGGCTCCGGAAACGTTATTACTTACCTCTAAGGGAAATCCTATATACGAGACACTAGTGTACCGGGTCATTACACGTTATTTTTCAGAAACATCCTTAAAAGTGAAGAAGAGTCCACATATTTTAAGACATTCTTTTGCAACCCATTTGTTAAATGAGGGGGCAGAACTTAACGCTGTTAAAGAATTATTAGGGCATGCTAGTCTAGCGTCTACTCAAGTGTACACTCATAATAGCATTGGAACACTCAAAGAGGTGTATAAAAAAGCGCATCCAAGAAATTCAAAATGAGTGAGTTATTGTCAGGATGTAGATCTTCTAAAATTATTTCAATAAAAGCTTTGTGTATTTATATGATTTGAATATTTTTGCCGCCGGAAATATTGTGAATCATTAGATAAATTTTCCAGCAATTTGTTTTGTAGAAAAAATTAAATCTTTACATTTGCAATCCGTTAGAAATAGCGGGGTTCTTTATGTCGATTTATTCAACATAAAAAAACATAAAAAGCCGATGTAGCTCAGCTGGCTAGAGCAGCTGATTTGTAATCAGCAGGTCGTGGGTTCGAGTCCCTCCATCGGCTCTTAAAAATTTTGAAAAGTTTGGTTTCTATTTTGTGATTAGAAACACTTTTGACTAAGGTCTTTTTAAATGTTCGTTCTTTAAAATATTGATTTTCAAATTTTGAATGGTACATTCAAAGAATAAAAATTAGGGGAGATACTCAAGCGGCCAACGAGGGCAGACTGTAAATCTGCTGACTACGTCTTCGCAGGTTCGAATCCTGCTCTCCCCACAAATTTTAACGATTTATGTAGCTATAGGTGCAATAATTACCATGTTGTACAAATAGTGTTCAGAAATTGAAAGCAAGAGAGGTCATCGTATTTCTCTTTAAAAGCGGGAGTAGCTCAGTTGGTAGAGCGTCAGCCTTCCAAGCTGAATGTCGCCAGTTCGAACCTGGTCTCCCGCTCTATTTTCATCCTTGCAGTTTTGTGAGGATATTGTTGTTTAAAGGCGTTTCATCTATAAATAACAAGAAGCTCTTTAGAGTTTTGAGTTGGTTTGCGTAAAACCAAACCTGAAACCAGCAGTGAAAAGCCGGTGTAGCTCAGGGGTAGAGCGTTTCCTTGGTAAGGAAGAGGTCACGAGTTCAATTCTCGTCATTGGCTCAATAAAAAGTTTTAATACAATTGAACACTAATATATAACTAAGTTAAATTAAATACAAAATGGCAAAGGCAACATATGATCGTTCGAAACCACACTTAAATGTAGGGACTATCGGACACGTAGATCACGGTAAAACAACATTAACAGCTGCAATTACTAAGGTTTTATCAGACTTAGGTTTTTCAGAAGCATCCGCTTTTGATCAAATTGACAACGCTCCTGAAGAAAAAGAGCGTGGTATCACAATTAATTCATCGCACGTTGAATATGCGACGGGTAACCGTCACTATGCACACGTTGACTGTCCAGGTCACGCCGATTATGTAAAGAACATGGTTACAGGTGCTGCACAAATGGATGGAGCAATATTAGTGGTTGCTGCAACTGATGGTCCAATGCCACAAACACGTGAGCATATTCTTTTAGGACGTCAGGTAGGTATTCCACGTATGGTTGTATTTATGAATAAAGTAGATATGGTCGATGATGAAGAACTAATTGAATTAGTAGAGATGGAGATCAGAGATCTTTTATCTTTCTACGAGTACGATGGTGATAACGGACCTGTGATCGCTGGATCTGCACTTGGTGCATTGAATGGTGAGCAAAAATGGGTTGATACTGTTGTTGAATTAATGGAAGCTGTTGATACTTGGATTGAAGAGCCATTAAGAGAAATTGACAAACCTTTCTTGATGCCTATTGAAGATGTGTTTTCTATTACGGGTCGTGGAACTGTAGCTACAGGTCGTATCGAAACGGGTATTGCAAACACAGGAGATCCTGTTGAGATCATTGGTATGGGAGCTGAGAAATTAACTTCTACCATTACAGGTATTGAAATGTTCCGTCAAATTCTTGACAGAGGAGAGGCTGGAGATAACGCTGGTATTCTTTTAAGAGGTATTGAGAAATCAATGATCTCTAGAGGAATGGTAATTGTTAAGCCAGGATCTGTGAAGCCACACGCTAAGTTTAAAGCTGAGGTATACGTGCTTAAAAAAGAAGAAGGTGGACGTCACACTCCATTCCATAATAACTACAGACCTCAGTTTTACGTTCGTACAACTGATGTAACAGGAAACATTTCTCTTCCTGATGGAGTTGAAATGGTTATGCCTGGAGATAACTTAACGATTCACGTTGAGTTAATATCTGCAATTGCAATGAGCATTGGTCTACGTTTCGCTATCCGTGAGGGTGGTAGAACAGTAGGAGCAGGTCAAGTGACTGAGATTTTAGACTAATTTTTAGTCAATAATATACAAAGCTAAGGTGTTCCGTTTTTGCGGAACGCCTTGACTTTTATAACGGGTTTAACGTCGTAAGATGCTTGAATTTTTAGAAAATGTTTCTTCGGAAATATTTTAAATACGGGATTAGCTCAGTTGGTAGAGCACTGGTCTCCAAAACCAGGTGTCGTGAGTTCGAGTCTCCCATCCCGTGCATAGTTACTGAAGTATTATTATTTCAGCAGAAAAAAAATAAATATCCACAACGATGGTAAATTATATAAAAGAGTCTTATAGCGAATTAAAGAATCACGTAACGTGGACGCCTTGGGCGGAAGCGCAACGCCTTACTGTTATTGTAGCTGCATTTTCTGTAGTATTAGCATTAGTGGTTTGGGGAGTTGATAGTGTTTTTAGTAACGTTATATCTTATTACTTTAATTTAATTAAATAGTAAGCATGACTGAAATAAAAAGTACAAAAAAGTGGTATGTAGTCCGTTCAGTAAGTGGACAGGAAAACAAAATAAAGGCATATATTGAATCTGAAATCATTCGTTTGAATCTTCAGGACTATATAGAAATGGTTTTGGTTCCTACTGAAAAGGTCATACAGATACGCAAAGGAAAAAAAGTACAAAAAGAACGTGTTTATATACCTGGATACATCATGGTACAAGCAAGTCTTGTTGGTGAAGTTCCACACATTATAAGATCTATTAATGGAGTAATTGGTTTTCTTGGAGAAGTTAAAGGGGGAGATCCTGTTCCATTAAGACAAAATGAAGTCAATAGATTGCTTGGTAAAGTAGATGAGCTGTCTGTGAAGGATGAGAATGTAAATATTCCTTTTACTATTGGTGAAACGATCAAGGTTGTTGATGGCCCTTTTAATGGTTTCAATGGAACTGTTGAGAAAATTAATGAAGAAAAACGCAAGCTAGAAGTAATGGTTAAGATTTTCGGAAGAAAGACACCGCTAGAGCTAAGCTATATGCAAGTTGAAAAAGTTTAATTGTTACACGCTATAATATAGATTTATTTTAAAGCTTCCACTTTAATTTAAATCGGCAAATTTTAAAAACAGAAAATGGCAAAAGAAGTCAGTAAAGTAGTAAAATTGCAAGTTCGTGGAGGTGCGGCAAACCCGTCACCACCAGTTGGACCCGCTTTAGGTGCTGCCGGTGTGAATATCATGGAGTTCTGTAAGCAGTTTAATGCTAGAACACAAGATAAGCAAGGAAAAGTATTGCCAGTTGCGATTACGGTATATAAAGACAAGTCTTTTGATTTTGTTATTAAAACTCCTCCAGCTGCTGTACAAATTCTTGAAGCAATCAAGGTCAAAAAAGGATCTAGTGAGCCTCACGTTAAGAAGGTAGGTACTATTTCTTGGGATCAAATTAGAGTGATTGCAGAAGACAAAATGCCCGATTTAAATGCGTTTAATATCGAGTCTGCTATGAAAATGGTAGCTGGTACAGCGCGTTCAATGGGAATCAAAACAAAAGGTACTGCACCTTTATAATAAAAAAGAATCTATAAAATGGCAAGATTAACTAAAAAGCAAAAAGTAAATACTGCAAAAGTGGAGGCTAAAACCTACACCGTTGCAGAAGCTTCAGCTTTAATAAAAGAAATCTCCAACACAAACTTTGATCCATCTGTGGACCTTGCTGTGCGTCTTAATGTAGACCCACGTAAAGCGAATCAAATGGTAAGAGGTGTTGTTACCCTACCTCATGGTACAGGTAAAGATGTGAAGGTATTAGCCTTAGTTACTCCAGATAAGGAAGCGGAAGCTACAGCTGCTGGAGCAGACTTTGTTGGATTAGATGAGTACCTCGATAAAATTAAAGGAGGTTGGACTGATGTCGACGTTATTGTAACTATGCCAAGTGTGATGGGTAAATTAGGCCCTCTAGGTCGCATATTAGGCCCTCGTGGTCTTATGCCAAACCCAAAGACTGGTACGGTAACAATGGATGTTGCTAAAGCGATTCAAGACGTGAAGAGCGGTAAGATTGACTTTAAAGTTGAGAAGACTGGTATTATTCATGCAGCAGTTGGAAAAGCATCTTTTGATGCAGACAAAATTGCAGGAAACGCAAGAGAATTATTAACTACGTTGGTGAAACTGAAGCCTCAAGCGGCTAAGGGTGTTTATATTAAAAGTATATTCATGTCCAGCACAATGAGTCCAAGTATCCAGATTGATACAAAAGGATTTACTGAGCAGTAAAACACAGACTTATGACTAGACAAGAAAAATCACAAGTAATTGAAACGTTAACTGCGCAGCTTACAGAAAATACTATTATTTATTTAGCAGATATTTCTGGGTTGGATGCAGGAAAAACCTCAAATCTTCGCCGTGCTTGCTATAAAGCAAACGTGAAGTTGGCTGTAGTTAAAAACACATTGCTTGCAAAAGCAATGGAGAGTTCTGATAAAGATTTTGGTGAATTACCAATGATCTTAAAAGGAAATACATCTATTCTTTTTTCAGATACAGGTAACGCCCCTGCTAAAATAATACAGGAGTTCAGAAAAAAATCTGACAAACCTTTATTAAAAGGAGCTTATATTGAAGAAGCCGTCTACATTGGAGATGATCAACTAGATAATCTAGTGAATATCAAATCTAAAGAAGAGGTTATTGGAGATATTATTGGGTTATTACAATCTCCTGCTAAAAATGTTATTTCTGCTCTTAAGAGTGGTGGAAATACACTTTCAGGGCTTGTTAAAACACTTTCTGAAAGAAAAGAATAATCAATACATTGCACTAATTAAATTACAAATAATAAATTACAATTTTTAAAAACGATAGAAAATGGCAGATTTAAAAGATTTCGCAGAAAAATTAGTAAACTTAACCGTAAAAGAGGTTAATGAATTAGCTACTATATTAAAAGATGAGTACGGTATCGAACCTGCTGCTGCAGCTGTAGCTGTTGTTGCTGGTGGTGCTGGTGGCGCAGAAGCTGCTGATGAGCAAACTGAGTTTGACGTAATTCTTACGGCAGCTGGTGGTGCTAAATTAGCAGTTGTAAAACTAGTAAAAGAACTTACTGGTGCTGGACTTAAAGATGCAAAAGGATTAGTTGATAACGCTCCATCTCCAATAAAAGAGGGTGTGTCTAAAGACGAAGCTGAAGCGCTTAAAGCTCAATTAGAAGAAGCAGGAGCAGAGGTTGAGCTTAAGTAAGCTTTCCTAACTCCAAACCTTAAGGTTTAGGTCTTCCGTTTTATGCGGAAAGACCTAAACCATTTTGTGTATATAAAGGTTCCTATATTTTTGAGTGTACACAACATAACTTGTTTAATTAAATTCCGTCCATAGATGTCAGCAATGTTAACTGAAAGATTGAATTTTTCTTCTGTTCAAAATAAGCCCGATTACCCGGACTTTTTGGACATCCAGATCAAATCCTTCCAGGATTTTTTCCAGTTGGAAACCAAATCAGAAGAAAGAGGCCAAGAAGGATTATACAAAACCTTCTTAGAGAATTTCCCAATTACAGATACTCGTAACCAGTTCGTGTTAGAGTTTTTAGATTATTTTGTAGATCCACCAAGATATTCAATTCAAGAGTGTATTGAGCGTGGTCTTACTTACAGTGTGCCCTTAAAAGCGCGTTTAAAACTGTATTGTACCGATCCAGAACACGAAGATTTTGAAACAATTGTACAGGATGTATACCTAGGTACGATTCCTTACATGACTCCTTCAGGTACTTTTTGTATTAATGGAGCTGAGCGTATTGTAGTTTCTCAACTTCACCGTTCTCCAGGAGTATTCTTTGGACAATCATTCCATGCTAATGGAACAAAATTATATTCAGCCAGAGTAATTCCTTTTAAAGGTTCATGGATTGAATTTGCTACCGATATCAATAGCGTTATGTACGCATATATCGATAGAAAGAAAAAATTACCAGTTACAACCCTTTTCAGAGCTATTGGATTTGAGAGAGACAAAGATATTCTTGAAATATTTGATCTAGCAGAAGAAATTAAAGCTTCAAAAACTGGATTAAAAAAATACTTAGGTCGTAAGTTAGCGGCACGTGTGTTGAAGACATGGCATGAAGATTTCGTTGATGAAGATACAGGTGAAGTTGTTTCTATTGAACGTAACGAGATTATCTTAGATCGTGATACTGTTCTTGAAAAAGATCATATTGATGAGATCTTAGATTCTGGTTCTAAAACAATTCTATTACATAAAGAGGATAATCACTTAGCAGATTATGCAATTATCCATAATACGCTACAGAAAGATCCTACTAATTCTGAAAAAGAAGCTGTAGAACATATCTACAGACAATTACGTAACGCTGAACCGCCAGATGAAGAGACCGCTCGTGGTATCATCAATAAGTTGTTTTTCTCAGATCAGAGATATAACTTAGGTGAGGTTGGACGTTACCGTATGAATAAAAAATTAGGTCTTGATATTGCAATGGATAAGCAAGTACTTACCAAAGAAGATATCATCACTATTGTAAAATACTTAATCGAGCTAATTAACTCTAAAGCGGAGATTGATGATATTGATCACTTATCTAACCGTCGTGTACGTACTGTTGGTGAACAATTATCTTCTCAGTTTGGTGTTGGTTTAGCCCGTATGGCACGTACCATTCGTGAGCGTATGAATGTTCGTGACAACGAAGTATTTACACCTATTGATTTAATTAACGCCAAGACACTTTCTTCTGTGATTAATTCTTTCTTCGGAACGAATCAGCTATCACAGTTTATGGATCAAACCAACCCATTAGCAGAAATTACGCACAAGCGTAGACTATCTGCACTAGGGCCAGGTGGTTTGTCAAGAGAAAGAGCAGGATTTGAAGTACGTGATGTACATTACACACACTACGGAAGATTATGCCCTATTGAAACCCCTGAAGGACCAAACATTGGGTTGATATCATCTTTGGCTGTGTATGCTAAAGTAAATAACTTAGGATTCATTGAAACACCATACCGTAAGGTAACAGACGGTGTTATTGATCTTAAATCTACACCACAATATCTTTCTGCTGAAGAAGAAGAAGGACAGATGATTGCGCAAGCGAACATTCCTTTGAAAGAAAATGGTCAGATTGATTCAGATAGAGTAATTGCGCGTGAAGAGGGTGATTTCCCTGTGGTAGAACCAACACAAATTAACTATGCCGATGTAGCGCCAAACCAGATAGCATCGATATCTGCATCTTTAATTCCATTTTTGGAACATGATGATGCTAACCGTGCTTTGATGGGGTCAAACATGATGCGTCAAGCAGTACCTTTGTTGATTGCAGATTCACCTATTGTAGGTACTGGATTAGAGCGCCAAGTAGCTTCAGATTCTCGTGTATTAATTAATGCAGAAGGAGATGGAACCGTTGAGTATGTTGATGCAAATGAAGTTACTATTAAGTATGACCGTTCTGAAAAAGATGGAATGGTTAGTTTTGATAGTGATAGTAAGACATACCAATTAATTAAGTTTAGAAAAACAAACCAAGGAACATCCATTAACCTAAAACCTATTGTTAGGAAGGGAGATAGAGTGTTAAAAGGACAAGTGTTATGCCAAGGGTATGCTACCGAAAAAGGAGAGCTTGCACTAGGACGTAACATGAAAGTTGCCTTTATGCCTTGGAAAGGATATAACTTTGAGGATGCAATTGTAATTTCTGAAAGAGTAGTACGTGAAGATATCTTTACCTCTATTCATATAGATGAGTATTCACTTGAGGTAAGAGATACAAAACTAGGAAACGAAGAACTAACAAATGATATCCCTAACGTTTCAGAAGAGGCTACAAAAGACTTGGATGAAAATGGGATGATTAGAATTGGTGCTGAAGTAAAGCCTGGTGATATTCTTATTGGTAAGATTACTCCTAAAGGAGAAAGTGATCCTACGCCAGAAGAAAAATTATTACGTGCTATTTTTGGTGATAAGGCGGGTGATGTAAAAGATGCTTCTTTGAAAGCTTCTCCATCATTACACGGTGTTGTTATTAACAAAAAGTTATTTGCACGTGCTGTTAAAGATAAACGCACAAGAGCAAAAGATAAAGAAGATATCGCTGGACTTGAGGTGAAATATGATGGACTATTTGATGCCCTTAAAGAGGTGTTGGTAGAGAAGTTGTTTACAATCGTTGGTGGTAAAACGGCACAAGGTGTTACAAACGATCTTGGTGAAGTTGTATTCCCTAAAGGTAAAAAGTATACCCTTAAGATGTTAAATGCTGTAGATGATTATACGCATTTAGTTGGGGGAGTTTGGGCTACTGATGATGAAACCAATGAAATGGTTGCAGATTTAATGCACAATTACCGTATCAAAGAGAACGATTTACAAGGTAATTTACGTCGTGAGAAGTTTACTATTTCTGTAGGAGATGAGCTTCCAGCGGGAATCTTAAAACTTGCTAAAATTTATGTTGCAAAGAAACGTAAATTAAAAGTGGGTGATAAGATGGCAGGACGTCACGGTAACAAAGGTATTGTCGCTAGAATTGTAAGAGATGAAGATATGCCATTCCTAGAAGATGGTACTCCAGTAGATATTGTATTAAATCCACTTGGTGTTCCCTCTCGTATGAATATTGGTCAAATTTATGAGACTGTATTAGGGTGGGCTGGTCAAAAATTAGGTCGCAAGTATGCAACGCCTATTTTTGATGGAGCTACACTAGATCAAATCAACGAATTAACAGATGAAGCTGGAATTCCAAGATTTGGACATACCTATTTATATGATGGAGGTACTGGACAACGTTTTGATCAACCAGCAACTGTTGGTGTGATTTATATGTTGAAACTAGGTCATATGGTAGACGACAAAATGCACGCACGTTCTATAGGACCATACTCACTAATTACACAACAACCATTGGGTGGTAAAGCTCAATTTGGGGGTCAACGTTTTGGAGAGATGGAAGTTTGGGCACTTGAAGCATATGGTGCATCAAGTACCTTACGTGAAATATTGACGGTGAAGTCTGATGATGTGATTGGTAGAGCTAAAACGTACGAGAGTATCGTGAAAGGTGAGCCAATGCCAGAACCAGGTCTTCCAGAATCTTTCAACGTGTTAATGCACGAACTGAAAGGTCTTGGTCTAGATATCAGGCTAGAAGAATAGATTAATCCCCACGGAAGTGGGGATATAATCAGTTTTTCTTCGGAAACTTTTGTTTCCAAATCAATAGATTTAAATTTTATTTTACAGCATTATGTCAAGAAATAATAAAGAACAAGCAGCACCAAAATTCAACAAGATTTCTATTGGATTAGCTTCTCCTGAAGCAATCTTAGGAGAATCAAGAGGTGAGGTGTTGAAACCAGAAACAATTAACTACCGTACGCACAAACCAGAGCGTGACGGTTTGTTTTGTGAGCGTATTTTTGGACCTGTAAAGGACTATGAATGTGCTTGTGGAAAATACAAAAGAATACGCTACAAAGGGATCGTTTGTGATCGTTGTGGTGTAGAGGTAACAGAAAAGAAAGTACGTCGTGATAGAGTAGGGCACATCAATTTGGTGGTACCTGTAGCTCATATCTGGTATTTCCGTAGTTTACCAAACAAAATAGGATATCTTCTTGGATTACCATCAAAGAAGTTGGATATGATTATATACTATGAGCGCTACGTAGTAATCCAACCAGGTATTGCCAAAAACGAAGAAGGAGAGCCTGTTCAAAAATTAGATTTCTTAACAGAAGAAGAGTATCTAACTATTTTAGAGACAATTCCATCAGAGAATCAATATTTAGATGCTGCAGACCCAAACAAATTCATCGCTAAGATGGGTGCAGAATGTTTGATTGATTTGCTAAACCTAATTGATCTTCATGCATTGTCTTTTGAGCTACGTCACAAAGCAAATAACGAAACATCAAAACAGCGTAAGACAGAAGCGCTAAAGAGACTTCAAGTTGTAGAGGCGTTGCGTGATGCAAACAAAACTCGTGAGAACAAAGCGGCTTGGATGATCATGAAAGTGATTCCAATTATACCGCCAGAATTACGTCCACTAGTGCCACTAGATGGAGGCCGTTTTGCAACCTCAGATTTAAATGATTTATACCGTCGTGTAATTATCCGTAACAACCGTTTAAAGCGTTTGATGGAGATTAAAGCACCAGAGGTAATTTTACGTAATGAAAAACGTATGTTGCAAGAATCTGTAGATTCATTGTTTGACAACACACGTAAATCATCTGCAGTAAAAACAGATAGTAACCGTCCATTAAAGTCTCTTTCAGATTCATTGAAAGGAAAGCAAGGACGTTTTCGCCAGAACTTATTAGGGAAGCGTGTTGATTATTCTGCACGTTCTGTAATCGTTGTAGGTCCAGAATTAAGATTATTTGAATGTGGATTGCCAAAAGGCATGGCAGCGGAACTATACAAACCATTCGTGATACGTAAGTTGATTGAAAGAGGTATCGTGAAAACTGTAAAATCTGCAAAGAAAATTATAGAAAAGAAAGAGCCTGTAGTTTGGGATATCCTGGAAAATGTTTTGAAAGGACATCCAGTATTACTAAATCGTGCGCCTACACTTCACCGTCTGGGGATTCAAGCATTCCAACCTAAATTAATTGAAGGAAAAGCAATTCAGTTACACCCATTAGTATGTACGGCCTTTAACGCCGATTTTGATGGGGATCAAATGGCAGTTCACCTTCCATTAGGTCCAGAAGCAATTCTTGAAGCACAACTATTAATGTTGGCTTCACACAATATTTTGAATCCAGCTAATGGTGCTCCAGTTGCAGTACCTTCTCAGGATATGGTATTGGGTCTGTATTATATGACCAAGTTGCGTTTATCAACGGAGGAGGTTATAGTAAAAGGAGAAGGATTAACATTCTACTCAGCAGAAGAAGCTGTCATTGCTTATAATGAGAAGATGGTCGATTTGAACGCTCAAATCAAGATTAGAACAAAAGATTTTAATGATGCAGGTGAGTTAGTATACCAAATTATTGAAACGACCCTTGGTAGAGTAATCTTTAATGAAAAGGTACCTGAAGCAGCTGGTTATATCAATGAGGTATTGACTAAAAAATCTCTTAGAGATATTATTGGTGGTATTTTAGCGAAGACTAGTGTGCCTATTACAGCAGACTTTTTAGATGAAATTAAAAACTTAGGATATAAGTTTGCATTTGAAGGTGGATTGTCATTCTCATTAGGAGATATTATTATTCCAACAGAGAAGTACTCAATGATTGATGAGGCAAATGGTAAAGTAGATGCAATTAGAGCAAACTACAACATGGGGCTTATTACTCAAAACGAACGTTACAATCAAGTTATTGATATATGGACGGCTACCAATGCAGGATTAACTGAGTTGTCTATGAAGCGTATTCGCGAAGACCAACAAGGGTTTAATTCTGTATTTATGATGCTTGACTCTGGTGCGCGTGGTTCTAAAGAACAGATTCGCCAGTTAACAGGTATGCGTGGTTTGATGGCTAAGCCTAAAAAATCTAATAGTGGAGGAGGAGAGATTATTGAAAATCCAATTCTTTCTAACTTTAAGGAAGGTCTTTCAATTCTAGAATACTTTATTTCTACACACGGTGCACGTAAAGGACTTGCAGATACTGCCTTGAAAACAGCAGATGCAGGATACCTAACACGTAGATTAGTAGATGTTTCTCAAGATGTAATAGTTAACACAGTAGACTGTGGTACACTAAGAGGTATTGAGGTGAAGGCACTAAAGAAAAACGAAGAAGTTGTTGAAGACTTAAAAGCAAGAATTGTTGGGCGTACCTCATTAAATGATGTTATTAACCCATTGACGAAAGAAATTCTTGTAGAAAATGGACAACATATTGATGAAGTGATAGCACAAGCTATTGAAGATTCTCCTATAGACACTGTTGAAGTACGTTCTGCATTAACATGTGAAGCCAAAAGAGGGATCTGTGCACAATGTTATGGTAGAAACCTAGCGACCAATAAAATGGTACAAAGGGGTGAAGCTGTGGGTGTTGTGGCAGCACAGTCTATTGGTGAACCAGGAACACAACTTACGCTTCGTACCTTCCACGTGGGTGGTATTGCAGGTAACATTTCAGAAGAGAACAAACTCATAGTGAAATTTGATGGTATTGCTGAAATAGAAGACTTAAAGACAGTTAAAGGTCAGGACAATGAAGGAAACGATATTAATATTGTTATCTCTCGTACGTCTGAGTTGAAATTAACCGACAAGAAAACGGGGATCACTTTAAGTACGAACAACATTCAATACGGTTCTACTATCTTTGTTAAAGATGGTGACGCCTTAAAGAAAGATGATATTGTTTCTACTTGGGATCCATATAACGGTGTGATTATTTCAGAATTTGCAGGTAAGATCAAGTACGAGAATATCGAACAGGGTATTACATATACTGTAGAGATTGATGAACAAACCGGTTTCCAAGAAAAGGTAATTACAGAATCTAGAGATAAGAAGAAGATACCAACCCTACAGATTATAGGGAAAGGCGATGAAGTGATTCGAAGCTATAACCTTCCTTTAGGGGCATTGATTCAAGTAGATGACAATGAAAAAATCAAGATTGGTAAGATCTTGGTGAAGATTCCACGTAAATCTGCCAAAGCAGGTGATATTACTGGAGGTCTACCGCGAGTAACTGAGCTGTTTGAGGCACGTAACCCTTCTAACCCTGCTGTTGTAAGTGAGATTGATGGTGTTGTTTCTTTTGGTAAAATTAAACGTGGTAATCGTGAAATCATTGTAGAGTCTAAATTAGGTGAAGTGATGAAGTATTTGGTGAAGTTGAGTAACCAGATTCTTGTTCAAGAAAACGATTACGTAAGAGCAGGTATGCCACTAAGTGATGGTTCAACAACGCCAGAAGATATTCTTAGAATTAAAGGCCCATCTGCGGTACAACAATACTTGGTGAACGAAGTTCAAGAAGTATACCGTCTGCAAGGGGTAAAAATTAATGATAAGCATTTTGAGGTTGTAGTACGCCAAATGATGCGTAAAGTAAGAATTGTAGATAGTGGAGATACTTCTTTCCTTGAAAACCAACTGGCTCATAAAGACGATTTTATTGAACAAAACGATAAGATCTTTGGAATGAAAGTAGTTGAAAATGCGGGAGATTCTGAAACTCTAGTAGAGGGACAGATTGTTTCAGCACGCAAATTGCGAGATGAAAACTCTATCTTGAGAAGAGCAGATAAAACATTGGTAGAAGGTCGTGATGCAGTAAATGCAACAGCAACACCAATACTACAAGGTATTACGAGAGCGTCTTTACAGACAAAATCGTTTATCTCTGCTGCCTCTTTCCAGGAAACAACTAAAGTATTGAACGAAGCAGCAGTAGCTGGTAAGGTAGATACCTTAGAAGGTCTTAAGGAAAATGTAATTGTAGGACATAAAATACCAGCCGGAACCGGTATGCGTAATTATGACACTATTATTGTAGGTTCTAAGGAGGAGTTAGAACAAAGGACTAAAGAAAGAGAAGAGGTTAATTTTAATTAACCTTTCTTAGTACATATACAAAATCCCGTAACACTAGTTTCGGGATTTTGTTTTTTTAATGAATATATAATGGTAATTTTATGGAGTAAGGCAAGCTTTGCAACACTCCGGAAATTTTAAAAAAATTAGAAAATGGCAGATCAAAAAAATACAACCCCAAAAAAACCAAGTTTAAATATAGAATTAGATGCTGATGTAGCGCAAGGAATCTATAGTAATTTGGCGATTATAAACCACTCACAATCTGAATTTGTAGTTGATTTTGTAAGTATTATGCCGGGTGTTCCTAAGAGTAAGGTAAAATCTAGAATTGTACTAACGCCTCAGCATGCCAAGCGTTTTTTAAAAGCATTAAACGAGAATGTTTCTCGATTTGAAAAACAAAATGGGACCATTCAAGATAATAACCAACCACAAATTCCTATTAGTTTTGGCCCTACTGGTGAGGCATAAGTATTGTAGGAGTTTTTAATAATAAATACAATGAAAAATTTAATTTTAATATTTAGTTCTTTACTTTGTTTGTGTGTGATTTCTTGCTCAAGCGATGACCAGAGCTCACAAGAAATAGAAAGTAATTCAATATTTAATTTTGGCGAAATTGGTGATTACTGGACCTACGAAAGAGAAAACCTTGATTATCACACTGGAGTATCTTCATTTGATACAATTACCTATACAGTAACACAAAAGGTTTTAGATACTTTATTTATCCAATATGGTAATCAAAATAATATACTTAAATGGGTGCAAACAGATTATGAGTTATTTCAAAAAAATAATTCTAATAATCTACAGTTAATTTTTGATTCACGAATTGATTCTGATGTTTTTATAGGTGATGATTGGGGTTCCTATTTTTCAACTGATGGTATCCCTGTGGTCGTTAATACAACCCTTGGAGATTTTGAATGTCAGAGGTCTAGGGTTTCGTTTGGAGATCCTTATTGTGCTGTTACTTATTGGATAAACCCTAATTATGGAGTGATAAAAAGACAATCTGGTTGCGAATACAACGCTGTATTTGAGACACTCATAGAAACAAACACTTTATAATTAAGACACAGACAGCCAAAGAAAATTATTCTTTCTGGCTTTCAAACTCGCTTACTAGATGTAGCTTTACATTTGGATATTTACCTTGTGTCATCTGCAAGGTAAAAGCAGAGTCTGCAAAGAATACTAATTGCCCGCGTTTGTCTTTGGCTAAAAACTTAGATTTTACACGTTTGAAATCCTTAAACTCGTCACTTTTTTCATCTTGAGGATCTACCCAACAGGCCTTGTGTACATTTAGGTTTTCATACCTACATATAGCACCATATTCATGCTCTAACCTGTACTGAATCACTTCAAATTGGAGGGCTCCAACCGTTCCAATTACTTTACGGCCGTTGAGCTCTAGGGTGAATAATTGTGCAACACCTTCATCCATTAATTGATCAATTCCTTTTTCAAGTTGCTTACTCTTTAATGGGTCTGCGTTGTTGATGTATTTAAAGAATTCAGGAGAGAAACTTGGAATTCCTTTGTAGTGCATTTCTTCTCCCTGTGTGAGTGTGTCTCCAATTTTAAAACTTCCTGTATCATGTAGTCCAACAATATCTCCAGGGTAAGAGGTGTCTACAATTTGTTTTTTTTCTGCAAAGAATGCGTTTGGACTTGAAAACTTCATTTTCTTTCCATTACGAACATGTACATAATTTGTATTTCTTTGAAAAACACCAGAAACAATTTTTATAAAAGCCAACCGGTCTCTGTGTTTGGGATCCATGTTTGCATGTATTTTAAACACAAAGCCAGAAAATTCATTTTCCTCGGGTCTTACCAGTCTTGTGTCGCTTGATTTTGGTTGTGGTTTTGGTGCAATTTCCACAAAACAGTCTAACAGCTCACGCACACCAAAATTATTTAAAGCAGACCCAAAAAATACTGGTTGTAAGGCTCCTTGGAGGTACTCTTCTCTATTAAATTTTGGATACACCTCGTCTATAAGTTCTAGCTCCTCTCTTATTGTTGCTGCCGGTTCACTGCCTATAAGTTCATCCAGATCGCTGGAAGAAATGTCTTCAATTTCAATGGTTTCTTCTATGTTTTTACGGCTATCGCCACTAAACAAGTTGATGTTTTTCTCCCAAAGATTATAGATACCCTTAAAGTCATACCCCATACCAATAGGGAAGGAGAGTGGAGTTACTCTTAGTTTTAATTTTTGCTCAACCTCGTCCAACAGCTCAAAGGCATCTTTCCCTTCTCTATCTAGTTTGTTTATAAACACAATCATCGGGATGTTGCGCATGCGGCAAACCTCCACGAGTTTTTCTGTTTGGTCCTCCACTCCTTTTGCTACATCTATTACAACAATTACACTATCTACTGCCGTTAGTGTTCTAAAGGTGTCTTCTGCAAAATCTTTGTGGCCCGG
>JBLHII010000004.1:0-28796 GCA_047616265.1 Minisyncoccia bacterium | reverse complement strand
GTGCCCGCAAGTGCTTCTGCAAACGTAAGATAATACGAAACTACTGCATCTGGATTACCACCCGTTATCTCTGCATCTTTAGTCGTTAAATCAAAAGTGGTAAAACCATCGTTGGGCAAAGCATCACAAATGTTATACTTGGTTGGAATGGTTGTAGCAGGTGCAACAAAGATGTTTATGTTAAAGTTTCCGGAATCAAAGCAAAAAGAATCAAAGGTACTTTCTATACGTACAAAAATAGTTTCAACTGGAGCGGCAACATTATAGATCCCTGGCAATGGATTTATGTCTGTGTTAGCGTCGTCCAAGGTGTTATGATATGTTATGTCATAAAGTAAAGAATCTAAGCCATTAAGAACTTCCGTGTCTTTTAAAATGGATAAATTAACCGGTACAATCCCGTCAGAATTTGCATCACACAATCCTTCATCGGCAAGAATGCCAACAAGAGGTTGTGAATATGTAATTGTAAAATCTTCAAGAGAAAAACAAAGCCCTCCTATGTCTTCTATACGAACAAATATTATTTGCGAAGGAGGTGTTAAAATAACGTACGCATTTGGTGTGAGAATTTCATTTATACCGCCTTGACTGTCTAAGAAGGTTTCATAATATTTTACAGCAAAAAGTGCAGCGTCTTGTGTTCCTAAAACAATAGCATTATTTATGGTAAGATCAAAAACCCCCATTTGAGTACCATCATCGCACTGAAAGAAATCATTAGGTTCATTAGCGGTAGGCTGAGGAGCAAATTCTACTACAATTTCATCGGTTCCAGAACATCCAGAACCATTACTGGTTACCTCTATTTGGTAGGTTCCAGACTGAGTTACATCTAGGGTTGTATTCGTTTCTCCTGGAATAATGTCATAAACCAGAGTAACTGGATTAAAAATAAACCATTGATACGTACTATCTCCGGCGCCTCCTCCAAGACCACTTAACCCAATCTCTAATATTTCACCAACACACAAAGCGGTTCCAGAAGCAATCGTAATGTCTGGACCAAGGTTTACACCAATATTGAAAGAACCACCTTCGAGAAATACAGCCGCATCATATGCAGAATCTGTTTCATCTGCAATAACCAGTTTAATATTGTAGCCATTCCCTGCGATAACATTACCAACTGCGGTTAAGGGCACTGTTTGTCCATTAAAATATATATCGGCATCGGCGGCATTAACAAAGGGAAGTCCAGGAATATCAGTTGGTTGGAAATTATATTGTTGAAAAAACGCTGTATTAATATCAGTACAGCCGGCCTGAGAAGGCACACCGTATCTAACATTTGTAACTTCTATAGGTGTTGTGGTGGCTGGTATTACCGCTAGGTTTTGTACAACTCCAGTTACTTGATCTGTTAGTATAAATGCAAAAGCATCAGAAAAAGAACATTCAAAATTCCTATTATACTCTTCAGAGGCGAAAATAAAATTAAAGTTAATTTGGCTTATTTGAGGAACAAAATTAAACTGAATTGCAGAAGCATTGTTTGTTGCAGTAGCTGTTGTGTTAGCCTCTAGGTCTATATCTCCAGGCCAAGAAGCATCTCCATCACTCAAGATTGTCACTCCATTAGGTCCAGGAGCACTGGAAACATTTCCTGTCGTTAAAACAACACCATAAGCAAAAGGAAAAGTAGAACCATTCGCTTCAAAAGCACCAATACCATTAACATTACCAAAGTCTGTCCCTGTACGCTGCCCAACATTTGTAACTTCAGCACAAGGACTATTAATAAGTATATCCTCAACAAGCTCTTGAGCTGTAAGAGTTTCGTCTATTGTAATCTGGCCAATAGCCACAAAAGAATAAAACGCAAACACGAAGAGTAGTATTTTTTTCATTGTCTTAGCAATATGAGTTCAAATATATTCATTACAATGATTTTCTTTCAGTATTTTTACAAAAAAAAATCACACAAAAATCACACCATGAGTAAATTTAGCATAACTGTACAACCAACTAATAACGAAAATATTGTGAAGTTTGTTACAAATTCGTTTTTAACCCAGGCAAAAAGTTATGAGTTTTCGAATATAGACCAGGCAAAGCCTAGTCCTTTAGCCCAAGAATTGTTTTACCTCCCTTTTGTGAAAACAGTCTATGTTTCTCAAAATTTTGTCGCTATAGAGAAATTCAATATTGTTGATTGGCCCTCAGTTCAGGATGAAGTAGCTCAATCTATTACAGACTATCTAGAGAGCGGAAAAGACGTAATAACAGAAGAAGATACATCAAAAAAAGTTCCTGTAACGGTATATGCAGAAAGTACACCAAACCCAGGGGTAATGAAGTATGTTGCAAACAAACCTCTTGCCGACGGAGTTTTTGAATTTAAAACGATTGAGGATGCTGTGGAGGCTCCTTTAGCAAAAGCACTTTTCTCTTTTCCTTTTGTAAAAGAAATCTTTATTAGCGCAAATTATGTCTCTGTAACCAAATACAATGTTGTAGAATGGTTGGAGGTTTCTAATGATCTACGTTCATTTATTAGAACGTTTATTGAGGATGGGAAAGATATATTTAATGATGCTTTTCTTCAACGTAAAAAAGAAATTACCGCAACAACACCTGATGAAAAATCTGATATTTCAGAAGAACAAAGCAAGACTTCATACACCAGTATTGAACAAGAAATCATTGACATTCTTGATGAATACATCAAACCCGCTGTAGCAAGTGATGGGGGTCACATCGCATTTGATTCTTACCAAGAAGAGACAAAGACAGTTCATGTTATCCTCCAAGGTGCTTGTAGCGGCTGTCCTTCAGCAACAGTTACCCTTAAAAACGGGATTGAAACCATGCTTCAGGAAATGATGCCGGGCCGCGTAACAACCGTAGAGGCAGTTAATGGGTAATTAAAGTGACATTATAAAATATACCCTAATAAAAGTGCTACAGTCTAGGTGCTTTAAAAGGTGTTAGTTTGTCTGGAAATACAAATTAATAATACCCGCTGTTACCATACATTGGTTTTTGATTTTCAAAAGGCCATTTTTGCACACAAGCTCTTTTAAACCCTACTATAATGAAACAAATTTACGTGTTATTATTTTGTTCGATTTTATTTTATTCTTGTAATACTTCAAAAAAAGACATTGTGGATACACATAAATATACCAACTTACTTCTTCAAGAAACAAGTCCTTATTTGTTGCAGCACGCTCACAACCCAGTAGACTGGAGAGCTTGGAACAATGAAACACTTTCTGTTGCAAAAGAAGAAAAAAAACTGATGATTGTTAGCATAGGCTATGCTGCTTGCCATTGGTGTCACGTTATGGAACGTGAAAGTTTTGAAGACTCTACCGTAGCAGCTGTAATGAATAAAAATTACATTAATGTAAAGGTAGACAGAGAGGAACGTCCAGATGTGGATCAAATTTATATCAATGCGGTTCAATTATTAACTGGTAGTGCGGGTTGGCCACTTAACGTAATTACACTTCCCGATGGCAGACCTGTTTGGGGAGGTACTTATTTTGGCAAAAAAGACTGGGTAAACGCACTCGAGCAGATGCAAAAGATTTATAAAGAAAATCCGGAGCGTTTATTTGAAGTTGCGGGAAATCTTGAGGAAGGTATTAAAAGCATGGATCTCTTGCCACTTAACACAGAAAATGTAGATTTAAAAAATTACAATACAGACCAAATTTTAAGTCAATGGAAAGAATCTTTTGATACTACCTTTGGAGGTCCAAATAGGACTCCTAAATTCATGATGCCTAATACCATAGCATATTTGTTACGCCAAGCAAAACAAACGCAAGACAAGGTATTGCTTGATTATGTTACCACAACACTTGACAAAATGGCCTATGGTGGGATTTATGATCATATTGGTGGAGGATTCTCTAGATACAGTGTAGATGCAAAATGGCATATCCCTCACTTTGAGAAAATGCTTTATGACAATGGCCAGATGGTGAGTTTGTACAGTAATGCATATCTAGCCACAAAAAACCCCCTATACAAAGAAGTAGTAGAAGAAACACTAGCTTTTATTGCGCGAGAATGCACAAACAATGAAGGCGCATTCTACTCTTCGTTTGACGCAGACAGCCTTACGGAAGAAGGAGAACTTGAAGAAGGAACTTATTATGTATTTACTAAAGAGTCTCTTCAGCAAGAACTTGGAAGTGATTTTGAGCTATTTTCTACGTATTACAACATTAATTCTTACGGGAAATGGGAGAAAAACCATTATGTGCTAATCCGTTCTAAAAGTGACACAGAGGTATGCACTGAGTTTGGCATTACTTCTAAAATACTACAAAACAAAAAAACATCCTGGAGGAAAATGCTTCTTACCCATCGTAACAAGCGAGACAAACCAAGACTAGATGATAAAATACTAACCTCTTGGAATGGACTTATGCTTAAAGGCTATGTAGATGCTTATAAAGCATTTCAAAAGCCAGAATATCTTGAAGCAGCACTAAAAAACGGACATTTTTTGAAATCAAAACAATGGAATGAAACTGGCGCATTATTTCATAATTATAAAGATGGGAAAAGCACCATTAATGGCTATTTAGAAGATTATGCAACGGTAATAGACGCCTTTATTGGCTTGTATGAAATTACACTCGATGCTCAATGGCTTGATACCTCAAATGAACTAACGAGCTATACATATGCTCATTTCTTTAATACAGAAAAACAATTGTTTTATTTTACCAATGATGAGGATCCGTCATTAATTACAAGAAATTTCGAATACAGAGACAATGTGATTCCGGCATCAAATTCTATGATGGCAAAAAACCTTTACGTACTATCACATCATTTTGACAATCAAACATATGCAGCTACAGCATCTCAAATGCTAAAAAATGTGTTACCAGAAATAGAGCGATATCCTTCTGGATTTTCAAACTGGTTAGACCTATTGGCTAATTTTCAAAATAGCTACTATGAAATTGTTATTGTGGGAGAAGATGCTCAAGAAAAAATAAAAAACATTCATCAATATTACCTACCTAACAAGCTTGTTGCAGGAAGCACAATTGCGGGCAGCAGCCCTTTATTGGAGCTCCGCTTTATAGAAAACGAGACTTTTGTATATGTGTGTGTAAATAATGCGTGTAAGCTTCCAGAAACAAATGTTGCCAAAGCAATCGACCCGATTAAACTATAACGGTTATTTTTTTAATAACGCATAGCATCAAATTTTATGAAATAGCAGGTATCAGAAAAACGCACCTTATGCTCACAAAAAAGACACAAAATAATAGTCCCTAAATTTATTTTATTTTATTTGCAATAAATAAATAAAAAGAGTGTTTCATGTAATGTTCTAAAGTTTTAAAAGGGCAGAAAAGCACTTCAGCAGCTTTAAACAATAACAATAATTTAACATAATTAGTAGCTCGAAAGAGTAGATTTGAGCTCATTTTAAAATTTCGTCATGCCCCTAAAAAAAACATATTTTCTAGTATTAGTAACAGCATCATTATCTCTAAACATTTTCGCCCAAAACATGACTGGTGATGAGGCTACAGAAAATGTATACCTATCTACAAAAACAACCCCCGTGTTTAAAGGATATAAAAACACCCTAGGATCTGTTTATGCAAATAAAGAGTTTCAGAACGGGTCTGTTTATAAAGATGGGAAGATGGTTGCTAACAATGTCAGTTTACGTTATAATGTAAAAGCGGAGGAAATTGAACTAAAAACAAAAAATAATTCATCTTCAACAGTTGCAAACGTTTTAAAAGCAGATGAACGTATTTATGTTCGTATTTTAAATGATGATTTTGTGTACTTAGTATCACCAGACAAAAATCAGAAGGCTGGATACTTTATGGTAATTGAAGAAGGCGAGAGACTTACTATTTATAAAAAAATTATCAAAAATTTTGTTGAAGGTAAAAAATCTGGAAACTCTTATTCTAGAGATATTCCTGACACATTTAAAGAAAAAGAACAGTTATATATTGTAAGTACTGCAGGGAGCTTGACAGAACTTCCAAAAGGAAAATCAAAAAGAAAAAAATTATTCACTTCAAAAGCAGCCGAGATGAAAACATATCTAGAGTCAAGGAATCTAAACCTACGTAAGGATTCAGATTTTAACGAAGCAGTGTCTCACTTTAATGGCATGTAAGGTTTTGAATCTTGGCAGAGTTTTTGATAATATAATCATAAATTAAAAATCACTACAATGAAAAAAATCTTTACCATAGTTATTTTGTGTTTCTTAGCTTTTAGCTCCCTTACTGCTCAAAGTTTTAATTCTGCACTATTTGTTTCAGATGTTCTTTTATTAGACACCTACATCAAAAGGCAAAATAAAGACGTGAATTTTAAAGACACAAAATCATATAAAGGAACGCCTTACAATCATCCAAACTTCTTATACGGAAACATCTATAAAGAAGGTACATTACTTGCAGAAAAGGTAGCGATACGATACAATGCTATTGCTGACGAAATGGAAGTAAAAGTAGGAATTGACACTGATGATGAGGACGCTAGAGTTCTTACTAAATCACAAGATGTATATGTTAAAATAATTGATGACATATACGTATTTGTACCCTATCAAGGGGGTGTTGAAAATGGAGGGTATTTTCAAGTTACCTTTGAGGGGAATCAAATAGCATTGTACAAAAAACATGTTAAGGATTTTAATCCCGAAAAAAAGGCTACGTCTTCCATAACAAGAGCAGTTCCTGCAGTATTTAAAGATAAACCTGTATTTTACCTAGTAACGAAAGAAGGCAAGTTTTATCAGATGCCCAAATCTAAAAGAAAGAAAATAAAGGTCTTCGGAGAAAAGCAGAAAGAAATGAAGGACTTCACAAAGCAAAATGATTTAGATCTTAACAACGAAGAAGATTTATTGAGAGCTGTAAAATACTATGATACGCTTTAACATCCCTTTAAGTCACTCATTTAACATTTGTTTATCTGCCATGAGAAAAAGAATTATCACACTAATACTTATTTTATTTTCATTTGGCATCTCTAGGGCACAAATACTTACAGACATATCGTTAATGAATATTAATGATGCCGCCGCAAGGGATTATGGATTGATAGATTTTGACAACACTGATGCTTATATCGGTACTCCTTATAGTAACCCAAAATTTGTACTAGGCAGTATTTTAAGAAATGATACCGTCGTGTTTAACTTGGTTGCACTTCGTTACAATGCTATAAATGACCAATTAGAGATTAAAGAAACACTTTCAACTCCAAATCAAAAAATAAGAAACCTTAAAAAATCTGCTTCGCTTGTTGCTAAAATAGGCGAAACTAGATTTGTTTTTATGCCTTTAGAAGGAAGCGTTAGTGACGGGGATTTCTTGGAGGTAATTTATCAAGGAACACAAGTAGACGTATACAAAAAACACATAAAAGATGTTCGGTATCCAGTTAAGGCATCAACCTCATTGACGCGAGATTTACCGGCAAAATTCACGGACAAGCCCTTGTATTTTTTAGTAACAAAAAGACAACAGTTTTATCAATTTCCAAACTCTAGGAAAAACAAATTCAAGGTATTTGGCGGAAAAGAAAAACTGATGAAGCAATATGCTAAAGATGAAAAACTTGACATTAATAATGAAAAACACCTCATAGCAATTGTATCGCATTTTGAAAAACAATAGTTAATTATTAATCATTCCTCAAACTCCTATACCCAAAAAGTATGGGTTTTTTCTATTACATTAATTGCTATTTTATTAAACGATCTTCAAAAGAAGCAAACAGCATCCATTTTATATTTTTACTGATTTAAACTCCATGAATACTCTGGCAATACTCTCTTGAACTAGCCAGGTTCGCTTATAAAATTAGCGACACACTACCAGTATAAACTATTCTTTAACAGTGTTTTAATATTGCCATGTATTTTGTAATGGCTTTTGGTAAAAATCTCTACTGTTTTTTCTATTTTTGGATATCATAGTAATGTCTTTTCGAGCACAGTCGAAAATATTATTGCTTAGGACATTTCATCAACCGTTCAGCTGTGCTCGAAAAGACAAATTAACCATGTCAGACCAAAAAAAACGTTTATTCCTTATAGATGCATTCGCCCTAATTTTTAGAGGCTATTATGCACTCATTAAAAATCCTCGTATCAATAGTAAAGGAATGGACACCTCAGCCATTATGGGGTTCATGAATTCATTTATTGATGTTATTAAACGAGAACGCCCAGATTATATAGCAGTGTGCTTTGATAAAGGAGGTAGCGCTGCTAGAAACGATATGTTCCCCGACTATAAAGCCAATAGAGATGAAACTCCAGATGGTATTAAAATAGCGGTTCCGTATATTCAAAAAATATTGACTGCTATGCATATTCCTATCATGGTTAAAGAAGGGTTTGAAGCAGATGACGTCATAGGCACCTTAGCTAAAAAAGCAGAAAAAGCAGGGTACCAGACCTTTATGGTTACGCCAGACAAGGATTTTGCTCAGCTCGTTTCAGATAATATTTTTATGTATCGTCCAGTTTTTGGAGGGGGGTATGAAACATGGGGGATTCCTGAAGTACAAAAGAAATTTGAAGTAACAGACCCCTTGCAAGTCATTGACTATTTAGGGATGATGGGCGATAGCGCAGATAACATTCCGGGACTTCCTGGTGTGGGTGATAAAACCGCCAAAAAATTCATTAATCAATTTGGTTCTATGGAAGGCTTGTTGGCCAACACAGCGCAACTAAAAGGGAAAATGAAAGAAAAGATAGAAGCCAATAAAGACCTTGGTATTCTTAGTAAAGAACTAGCCACTATTATGCTAGACGTCCCGGTAGAATTCAATGAAAAGGAATTTGAAATGAGTGCTCCAGACGCTGCAGCTGTAATAGAAATTTTTGAAGAATTAGAGTTTCGCCGTCTCATTACCAGTTTCTCAACTACTTTTTCTGAGCAAGCCATGGCATCAGGAGGGACGAGTAATCAGGCAAAAATTGCTCCCGCTGAATCAAAAAAGGCAGCGGCATCTACTTCAAATCCAAGTGCTGGAGAAGGGCAGTTTTCGCTCTTTGGTGGAGGCAGTGAACCTACTCAAGAAACACAAACATACAGCAGCCGAAAAACCATTAAAGACACGGAGCATTTTTATCAAACCATACAACCTGGTATGGGAACCAACTTGTTTATTAACAATTTAATGAAACAAAGCAGTGTGTGTTTTGATACAGAAACAACAGGGCTTAACCCATTAACAGCGACACTTGTAGGCATCGCTTTTTCTTGGGAAACAGGAAAAGGATTCTACCTACCCGTACCTGAAGCTAGAGATGCAGCCCAGGAAGTTATAGAGAAATTACGTCCCTTTTTTGAAGCTACAGAAATTGAAAAGGTTGGACAAAATTTAAAATATGACATTAAGGTTCTTCGGAAGTATACTATTTCGGTACACGGAAAACTATTTGACACTATGTTAGCACATTACCTCGTGAATCCAGACATGAGACATAATATGGATGTGTTGGCGGAGACCTATTTAAATTACACCCCTGTTTCTATTACCGATCTCATCGGCAAAAAAGGAAAGAACCAAAAATCAATGCGCGAGGTGTCCATAAAAGAACAGACAGAATATGCTGTTGAAGATGCGGATATTACATTTCAATTAAAGGAGCATTTAAGTAAAGAATTAGGAGATGCTAACACGCAACAATTGTTTGATGAAATTGAAATACCACTATTAAGAGTTCTTGCAGACATGGAAGCTGAAGGCATCAACCTAGATAAAGCATTTTTACAATCACTCTCTGGAGATTTAGACCATGACATTCTTAGCTTAGAAGCCCGTATTTATGAAGAAGCTGGAGAAGAATTTAACATAGCATCTCCAAAACAATTGGGAGAAATTCTCTTCGGAAAATTGAAGTTGGTTGCAAAACCTAAAAAAACAAAAACGGGGCAATATTCTACGGCAGAAGATGTGCTATCTTATCTTGGTAAAGACCATCAAATTATTGCAGATGTACTCGAGTACCGTGGCTTAGCAAAACTCAAATCTACCTATGTAGATGCCTTGCCTTTGCAAATAGAAGAGGCATCCCTCAGGGTCCATACAGATTACATGCAAACGGTGGCAGCAACGGGACGCTTAAGTAGCAACAATCCTAATTTACAAAACATTCCTATACGCACAGAACGAGGACGACAAGTTAGAAAAGCGTTTATTCCTAGAAATAAAGAGTATGTGCTAGTAGCAGCAGATTATTCACAAATAGAACTGCGTATTATTGCAGCTTTAAGTGAAGAAGAAACCATGATGAAAGCCTTTACAAATGGCGAAGATATTCATGCTTCTACTGCAGCCAAAGTATTTAACGTACCCATAGAAGAGGTTACACGCGAACAGCGAAGCAATGCCAAAACTGTAAACTTTGGTATTATCTATGGGGTTTCTGCTTTTGGACTAAGCAACCAAACAGAGCTTTCAAGAAGTGAAGCGAAAGAACTCATCGATACCTATTACAAAACATACCCAAAGCTCCGTAACTACATGAGTGACCTAGTCGATTTTGCTAGAGACAATGGCTATGTACAAACGGTATTGGGTCGTCGCAGATATTTAAAAGACATTAATGGTGCCAATGCTATTGTTCGAGGTGCTGCAGAACGAAATGCAGTCAATGCTCCCATACAAGGAAGCGCCGCAGATATTATTAAAATTGCCATGATTAACATTCATAAAAAACTAGAGGAAGGTGGCTACAAGACCAAGATGCTCTTACAGGTGCATGATGAATTGGTTTTTGACGTATACAAGCCAGAACTCTCAATAATGAAAGCCCTCATTAAAACCGAAATGGAAAACGCTTATACCCTTGCGGTTCCGCTTGATGTAGAATTAGGTGTGGGTGAAAATTGGCTAGAAGCGCATTAGTATATAGCCACGCTATTTTAGTAGTCTTGTTGATGTTCAAATTTCAGAGGTAATTATTACAGAATATAAAATTCTGTGAGGCTAATTATGTATCTTTAAAACGGCTAGTACTCATTCTTATTTTAATGAACATATGCAGAGACTTATATCAAAGAAAAAGCCTACGTATCCAGTCACTGAGAGATTGTCTCAGTACTTGACAAAATACGCTCGTACTATTAAAATTCCGATTTATTATGATGACCTATTACGATATCAGGGATCGGTCACCGTGTATGATAAACATGGCAATGATACTTTATGGATACAGGTCTACTATTCAGAAACAGAGCGTGATGAAATAGCGCTGAGCCTAAAGCAAGTATACTCAATACTCCACAGTGATGGATCTAACGCCTTGCTCCCGTATCTTAATATTGACAGTATTGACTATTGTACGTTCGGAAACTCTAAGCCCTTTAGAATTAAAGTTAGGAATATTCTCAATGATAACTATATTTTTCTATACATTAAAAAAGCAGATGCCTCGAGAATTTATGGTCTTGAACTAGAACACATTTTGTCTCCAAATCATATCAATTTTTTAGTTCGCGGCAACACCCTAATTGAGGAACATATCTCTGGAATTCCTGGGGATGATTTCATTACGCATCATTTAGCAAAATGTTCAGACCAAGATAAAAAGGAGATTGCAAAAGAATTTGTAAAATTTAATGAACGTTGTTTTGTTCGGTTGCTTGGTGACATGCGCTCCTACAATTATGTGATGGTACTCACCAATGACTTTGACAGAATACAATATAGAATTCGCGCTACCGATTTTGACCAACAATCTTATGAAGGCAATCAAAAAGTATACAAGCCACAGTTCTTAGAAGAAAATATTGCGCTTGTAGAGCTCGTGTCTAATGTGCTAAAAGATGCTTCTGTTGACCAATACAAAAGAGAAGAACGCTCCTTGTTAGCAAAAAGAGCTACCAGTGAAAATAACAGGCTACAAGAATTAATGTCCTGCATGAGAGAAGACCGTGTGTCGAAACCTGAAAAAATAGCGCAATTAAAAAAGGCGTTGCACACCATGACAGGAGATATTAATTTTAAAAAGTCAAAGAATATGGGTGAAATTCTTGAAAGCGCCCTTGATTATGTCATTAGGAATTATAAAAATGAAAATCCATTCTTAAAATAAATGAACGTCCACTGTTAAAAAATATAAAATATTTATTATGCGCACATAGGGAATGGTATCTTTAAGAACATATTGTATTTGCATATTTATTTAAAGCTCCATTTATCATGAAAATCAAGAAGGTTTTAGTTGCCAACCGAAGTGAAATAGCCATTCGTGTGTTGCGAGCCTGTGCAGAAATTAATTTAAAAACTGTAGCGATATATACCTATGAAGATAGGTATTCTCAGCACCGCCTGAAAGCAGACGAATCTTATCAAATAGGCGAAGATAATGCACCGCTTAAACCCTATCTTGACATTGACGCTATTGTAAAACTTGCCAAAGAGAAAAATGTAGATGCAATACATCCTGGCTATGGCTTTCTTTCTGAAAATTCAGACTTTGCTCGTGCTTGCCAAGAAAATGGAATTATTTTTATTGGACCTGACCCTAAGGTTATGGATGCCTTAGGTGATAAAATAATGGCGAAAAAAATCGCAACTTCTTGTAATGTACCCATTATAAGAAGTAGTGAAAAAGAACTTACCTCTCTTGACATTGCTCTCTCTGAAGCCACAGTTATAGGATACCCAATAATGCTAAAAGCAGCTTCTGGAGGTGGAGGGCGAGGAATGAGAATTATATTAGCTCCCGAAGATTTAAAAAAGAATTTTGACGCGGCAAAAAACGAGGCAAAAAACGCCTTTGGGGATGACACCATGTTCTTGGAAAAATACATAGAAAATCCAAAACATATTGAGGTCCAACTGGTAGCAGATAACCATGGAAACATAAGACACCTCTTTGAGCGAGATTGCTCGGTACAAAGAAGACATCAAAAAGTGGTTGAAATTGCGCCATCTTTTAACGTGTCTCAAAAAGTTAAGGATGCGCTATACTCCTATGCAATTGCAATTGCAACACACGTAGAATACAACAATGTAGGTACCGTAGAGTTTTTAGTAGATCAAGATGATACAATATACTTTATTGAGGTAAATCCAAGAATTCAAGTTGAACATACGGTAACCGAAATGGTAACAGGTATTGACCTTATAAAAACACAAATATTTATTGCTGGAAACTATAAATTAAGTGATCAACAGATAAAAATTTACGAGCAATCTTCTCTAGCAACCTACGGTTTCGCATTACAATGTAGATTAACCACAGAAGACCCTTTAAATGATTTTACACCAGATTACGGAACGATCACAACCTACCGAAGTGCTTCTGGTATGGGAATTAGACTAGATGCAGGGAGCATATACCAATCTTATAAAGTAAGTCCCTTTTTTGATTCTATGTTGGTAAAGGTTTCTGCTCACGGGCGCACACTAGACGGCGCTGTGCGAAAGATGAGTAGAGCCCTAAAAGAGTTTAGAATTAGAGGCGTGAAGACAAATGTTCATTTCCTTCAAAATGTAATTCAAAACGAAACTTTTAGAGACGGAAAAGCTTCTGTAAATTTTATAAAAGAAAACCCTTCGCTATTTACCTTAAAGATTCCACAAGATAGAACTACAAAAATCACTAATTATTTAGGGGAGGTAATTGTCAATGGAAATCCAGATATAACATTTAAGAATCCAACTATTATTTTTAGGGAGCCTAAAGTTCCTCTTTTTGATCCAAACGCAGCCTTTCCAAAAGGAACCAAAGACCTGTTAACAGAACTAGGGCCAGAAAAATTTAGCCAATGGCTTAAAAACGAAAAACAAATACACTACACAGACACAACTCTTAGAGATGCGCACCAATCACTATTAGCAACCCGTATGCGCACAAAAGACATGGTTGCGGTAGCAGAAAGTTATGCGAAAAACCATCCTACCCTTTTTAGTATTGAAATGTGGGGAGGAGCAACTTTTGATGTATGTATGCGCTTTTTAAATGAAAGCCCATGGACCCGTCTGCGAGAACTCAGAAAACTGATGCCAAACATCTTGTTTCAAATGCTAATAAGAGGCTCTAATGGTGTAGGCTATAAAGCATATCCTGATAACCTTATTGAAAAATTTATTGAAAAATCTTGGGAAAACGGAATCGATGTGTTTAGAATATTCGATTCTCTTAACTGGGTAAATGCCATGGCACCTAGTATAGAATACGTAAGGACTAAAACAGGAGGTTTGGCTGAGGCAGCCATTAGTTATACCGGTGATATTCTAGATGTAAAAAACACTAAATATTCTCTTAAATATTATACCAGACTAGCTAAAGATTTAGAAAATGCTGGTGCGCATATTATTGCGATCAAAGACATGGCTGGCCTTTTAACTCCATATGCAGCAACAGAACTAATTACCGCTTTAAAAGACACTGTAAAACTTCCATTGCATTTACACACACACGATACTTCTTCCATACAATCTGCTACTTATCTAAAAGCTATTGAAGCTGGCGTAGATGTTGTCGATGTCGCTTTAGCTGGTTTAAGTGGTTTAACATCGCAGCCAAACTTTAATAGTATCGTTGAGATGATGAAACATCAAGAAAGAGCCAACCCTATTAACGTAACATCGCTCAACGAATACTCAAATTATTGGGAAGATGTGCGCGAGTATTATTATCCTTTTGAATCTGGTTTAAAATCAGGAACTGCTGAGGTGTATACACATGAAATTCCTGGAGGGCAATATTCAAACCTTCGCCCACAAGCTATTGCCTTAGGTCTGGGAGATCGTTTTGAAGAAGTGAAAAAAATGTATGCTGAAGTAAATATCCTCTTCGGAAATTTAATCAAAGTAACCCCTAGCTCTAAAGTCGTTGGAGATATGGCGATCTTCATGGTCACAAATAATTTAATCCCTGACGATATTTTTGAACGTGGTAGTTCGCTTTCTTTTCCAGAGTCTGTAGTAAGTTTCTTTAAAGGAGATCTAGGGCAACCCCAAGATGGTTTTCCAAAAGAGCTACAAGCCATTATACTAAAAAACGAAACCCCATATTCAGACAGACCTAATGCACACTTAGCCCCTATAGACTTTACAGAAAGCTTTACTGTATTTAAAAATAAATTTCAAAAGAACTTTAGCAGACCAATAGAGTTTGAAGATTTTTTAAGTTATAGTTTGTATCCTAGAGTTTTTAAACAAGCCCACGAGAACTACATTAAGTATGGAAATGTTTCCATCCTACCTACAAAGAACTTTTTCTTTGGTATGGAACAACGGGAAGAAATAATGATTGAACTGGAACCTGGTAAAACTATTATTGTAAAATTACTCTCCGTGAGTCCTGCTAACGAGGAAGGGAAACGCACCGTTTTCTTTAGAGTAAATGGAGAAAATAGATTTGTAGAAATCACAGATACCTCTTTAGGTATTGAAACACAGAGCAACCTAAAGGCAGACCCCAATAATGAAAAAGAATATGGCGCTCCCCTTCAAGGAATGCTCTACAAAATGCTTGTTAAACCTGGTCAAGAAATAAAAAAAGACGATCACCTTTTTATTATTGAAGCCATGAAAATGGAGACAACAGTAACTGCTTTAAAAGATGGTACTGTAAATTCATTGTCTTTAAAAGAAGGCGTAATGGTGATAACAGGAGATTTAGTCATAAGCCTTAACTAACAAATTATTTGAATGTTTATCAGTTAATTTGTATTTTTCAAAAAAAATCAACATGAGAAAACGATTCTCCAATACACGTGTTTTATTCGTTTTATTTCTCTTCTCTGGAATTGCCTTTTCGCAATGCGAAGACATTACTCTGGAAAGCTTAACCAATCCTGGCGTTTATGAAGTTGGGACACTAACAGAAGCAGACGGGTTACGAGACGGTCCAGCGTATTTTGGTGCCACCGTATACTATCCAGTAAACGGTACGCCTCCGTTTGCTAGTATTGCAATTGTTCCAGGATTTAACTCCTTTCCAGAAAGTGTAGAAGCTTGGGGTCCTTTTTATGCCTCGCACGGAATTGTTGCAATTATTATTGGTACAAATTCAATTTTCGATTTTCCGGAAGCAAGAGCTGAAGGATTATTAGATGCGCTAGAAACATTACGACAAGAAAACATACGAACTGTTTCTCCTTTACAAGGAGCTATAGACGAAACTAAATTTGCAGTAAGTGGATGGTCTATGGGAGGAGGAGGAGCACAACGTGCTGCTGTTCTAGACAATACTATTAAGGGCGTGGTCGCTTTATGCCCTTGGCTACCCAATCCGTCATTAGAGCACGATAGCCCTGTGGTCATTTTTAGTGGAGAAAATGATGCTGTAGCCCCACCAGCAATTCACGCTAATATACATTATGATATCACTCCAGAAAACACAGACAAACTCTTATTCGAAATAGAAAATGGAAATCACTCTGTAGCAAATACTCCAGAGGGAGGTAATGGTGTAATTGGCGGTATTGCACTCTCTTGGGTTAAATTATATGTAGAAGAAAACGATTGCTACTGTCCTTTATTAACAGATTCTCTTTTGGCAAACCCTCCAGCGGCATCAAATGTCCAAAGTAGTTTTGAATGTGAGTTGTTAGCTACACAAGAAAATGGTAGTGAAACGGTTCTATACCCAAACCCAACGGCAGGTATTATTAATATATCCAGACAAGGAAAGGTATTGTATGAAGTGTTTTCTTCCCTAGGTAAATTAGTTCTCTCTGGAGAACTTAGAGACAAGACAAAACAAATAGATCTTTCCTCTCTTGGTGCAAACATCTATTATGTTCGGATCAACAACGATACATTTAAAGTAATAAAAACAAATTAAGCCCTTATAACCAAAAATCCAAACACCGAAAGCTAGGGTTTATGTCGTGTATTACACACCACGATATCGTATATTTATTAGAATGAATTACATATCGAAATTCTCAATACATTAACCCGCTAATTATCGTCATGTTATTTCAGAAAAATGTACACACTACTATTTGTTATTCAAATAAATAACATTACTTTTGCCGTCCCTATTACGGGAAAAAAATAATTTATTAATAATTAGACAAAGAACTATAATGGATACATTAAGTTACAAAACAGTATCTGCTAATAAAGCCACTGTAACAAAAGAGTGGTTAATAGTAGATGCGGACGGGCACACACTAGGTCGTCTTGCGAGTGAAGTTGCAAAATTACTTCGTGGTAAACACAAGCCAAGCTTTACACCTCATGTAGATTGTGGAGACAATGTGATTATCATAAACGCGAGCAACGTCCAATTAACAGGAAACAAGTGGACAGAAAAGTCTTACATTCGCCACACGGGTTATCCAGGTGGACAAAAAAGTCTTACTGCTACTGAATTGAAAGACAAGAATCCAGCACGCGTTGTTGAGAAGGCGGTTAAAGGAATGCTACCTAAAAACAAATTAGGTTCCGTACTTTTTAGAAACTTGAAAGTGTATGCAGATGCAAACCACGGTCAAGAAGCACAAAAACCAAGAGCTATTAAAATTAATACCGCAACTAAGTAATGGAAACTATACACAAAATTGGAAGAAGAAAAACCGCTGTTGCGCGTGTTTACTTATCTGAAGGAAAAGGAAACATCACAATCAACAAGCGTGAGTTTGATAATTATTTTACTACTCCAACATTACGTTACAAAGTAATGCAACCATTAGTGATGACTGACAACGAGAAAACGTTTGATATCAAAGTGAATGTTTTTGGTGGTGGTATCACTGGACAAGCCGAAGCAATTCGTTTGGCTATATCTCGTGCAATGTGCACATTAAATGATGAGAATAGAGGAATCTTAAAACCAGAAGGTCTTTTAACTAGAGATCCAAGAATGGTGGAAAGAAAGAAATTCGGACAGAAGAAAGCCCGTAAAAAGTTCCAATTCTCGAAACGTTAATTTTTACACCCCATTTTTTGGGTATCTCTTTCGAGCTCTGAAATTTTCAGACTTGAAATAAGTTCATAGAAATACAATTATATTAATAAGCTGTTAGTCCTGCTCTGCCGGGTGGGACAATTAGTTTAGCATCTAAACTACTTCGTACTTGATTGCAATAGCAATTTTGGACATTATTAGGTAGTTGACATCTAAACACACAGAACGTAAACTAAAAACAAAATGGCAAAAGACAACAACATGGAAGTTAAAGAACTTCTAAATGCAGGTGTACACTTTGGACACCTAACAAGAAAGTGGAATCCAAACATGGCTCCTTACATCTACATGGAGCGTAATGGAATTCACATTATCAACTTATACAAAACTGCTGCAAAGATTGAAGAAGCTGGTGAAGCTTTGAAGAAAATAGCTGCTTCTGGTAGAAAAATACTTTTTGTAGCTACCAAAAAACAAGCAAAAGATATCGTTGCTGAAAAAGCAAAAGGAGTAAACATGCCTTACATCACAGAAAGATGGCCTGGCGGAATGTTAACTAATTTTGTAACTATCAGAAAAGCCGTTAAAAAAATGGCTACTATTGATAGAATGAAGCAAGACGGGACGTTCATGACGCTTTCTAAGAAAGAACGTTTACAAGTAAGCCGTTTGCGCGCTAAGCTAGAAAAGAATTTAGGTTCTATTGGCGAGATGAGTCGTTTACCCGCTGCATTATTTGTTGTTGACACAACACGTGAACACATTGCGGTTGCAGAAGCAATTAAACTAAACATTCCAATATTTGCCATGGTTGACACAAACTGTGACCCAAGAGTAATCGATTACATCATCCCTTCAAATGATGATGCATCTAAGTCGATAGACAAGATCATGACAGCTGTTACTGATGCTGTTAGAGATGGTTTGGCAGAACGTAAAACTGGAAAAGAAACTGCTGAAAAAGAAACTGTAGAGGTTGCACCAGCTAAGGAAGAAGCTCCAGCAAAAGAAGAAGCTCCAGCTAAGGAAGAAGCTCCAACAAAAGAAGAAGCTCCAGCTAAGGAAGAAGCTCCAGCTAAGGAAGAAGCTGTAAAAGCAAAGAAAGAAGAAGCTCCAGCAAAAGAAGAAACTCCAGCTAAGGAAGAAGCTCCAACAAAAGAAGAAGCTCCAGCAAAAGAAGAAACTCCAGCTAAGGAAGAAGCTCCAGCAAAAGAAGCTGTAAAAGCAAAGAAAGAAGAAGAGTAGATCTCGATTCAATTAAGACATAGAGTCGTTTAATTTTTTTTCTTTTGAAATTCTATTAAACGACTTTTTTTAAGCTAAATAATTCAATAATAAAATTTTCGAGTACTCGGAAATAATAAAAAAACGATACGATGGTAAAAATAACCGCCGCACAAGTAAACGAATTAAGAAAAAAAACCGGAGCAGGAATGATGGACTGTAAAAAAGCCCTTGTTGAAGCAGAAGGAAACATCGACGATGCAATTACGGTTCTTAGAAAAAAAGGACAAAAAATTGCAGAAAAAAGAGCAGACCGTGATACAAGTGAAGGCGCTGTTGTTTCTCAAATTAACGATGCAAACACAAGAGGTGTTGTGGTGTCTTTAAACTGTGAAACTGACTTTGTTGCAAACAATGACTCCTATTCTGCAATGGCTAAAGAAATGGCCACTATTGCAATTAATTTTAACACAAAAGAAGAATTTCTTGCTGCAGCATTTGATACGGAAATGACCGTTACCGAAAAATTAATTGAGCAAACAGGTGTTATTGGTGAAAAACTAGAAATAGGTGGTTTTGAAATATTAGAAGCCCCTTTTGTAGGAACATACATCCACGGAAAGAAAATTGGAGCATTAGTAGGGTTGTCTTCTGGAGGCGACAACGCTTCAGAGGTAAGCAAAAGTGTTTCAATGCAGGTAGCTTCAATGGGAGCAACTACATTATCATACAAAGATTTTACTGATGAGTTTGTTGCAAACGAGACAGAAGCTAGAATTGCTGTAATTGAAAAAGACAATATCGAGCGAGGCCGTTTGGGCAAAACACTTAAAAATGTACCCCTTTACATCTCTATGTCTCAATTAACTCCTGAGGTGTTAGCCGCAGCAGAAGAAGCTGCAAAAACAGAATTGAAAGCAGAAGGAAAGCCAGAACAGATCTGGGACAGAATTCTTCCAGGGAAAATGCAGCGTTTTTTATCAGACAATACTTCTCTAGACCAGGAGAAATGTCTATTAGATCAAAATTTCATCATGGATGAAAATAAAAATGTTGCTGAGTATGTTGCCAGTAAAGGTGATGCTACCGTAGTAGGATTTAAAAGAGTTACTCTAGCTTAAGTCGAGGAACTCACAATCATAAAATCCGTTTTCAACACCTGTGTTGGAAACGGATTTTTCTTTTTTATAAAGTTAGTTAGAAACATATTTTATAATTTCACTATTTTTGCAACTAACAAAACACAACTATGCACTACAAAAGAATCCTTTTAAAACTCTCTGGAGAAGCCTTGATGGGAAATCGTCAATACGGCATTGACCCAGAAAGACTACAAGAATATGCCCAAGACATTAAAGCCATTACAGCTACAGGTGTACAAGTTGCCATTGTCATTGGAGGTGGAAATATTTTTAGAGGTGTTGCAGGAGCTAGCAAAGGCATGGACCGTGTTCAAGGAGACCACATGGGGATGCTAGCTACAGTAATCAATGGGCTGGCACTCCAAGGAGCTCTAGAAGACGAAGACATCCCTACAAGGCTGCAAAGCGCCATTAAGATCAATGAAGTAGCAGAGCCTTTTATAAAACGTAAAGCAGTAAGACATCTTGAAAAAGGACGTGTTGTTATTTTTGGAGGGGGTACAGGTAATCCATACTTCACTACCGATAGTGCTGCAGTATTAAGAGCTATAGAAATTAACGCAGATGTAATTTTAAAAGGTACTCGTGTAGATGGAATCTACTCCAGTGACCCAGAAAAAAATGCAGATGCTGTAAAATTTGATTTCATTTCTTTTGAAGATGTCTTAAGAAAAGGACTTAAAGTTATGGACACTACAGCATTTACATTAAGTCAAGAAAATGAATTGCCTATTATTGTTTTTGATATGAATACCCGCGGGAACTTAATGAAAGTAATCTCTGGGGAGAATATTGGAACTAAGGTAACTATTTAAAAAAATAAAAACTTATTTTTGGGTTGATTTCATTTTGAAACTCAAATCAAAAAAACATAATAAAAACATGCCTTCGGGACATATACATGGAAGAAGAAATAGAATTTATTATAGAGAGTACAAAAGAAGCCATGGATAATGCTGTGAGCCACTTAAATAAAAAATTTGTAAATATTCGTGCAGGGAAAGCATCTCCTGCGATGGTAGGAAGTGTAATGGTAAATTATTATGGCAGCCAGACACCCTTGTCTCAAGTTGCCAACGTGGCTACACCAGACGGTATGACTATTACTATTGCTCCTTGGGAAAAAGGATTGATTCCAGAAATTGAAAAAGGAATTCACCTTGCAAACATAGGTTTTAACCCAATGAACAATGGTGATACTGTGATTATTAACGTGCCACCACTTACAGAAGAACGCAGAAGAGAATTAGCGAAACAAGCCAAAGCTGAAGCTGAAGACAGTAAAGTTGGAGTTCGTAACGATCGTAAAAGTGCTATGAATAGCATTAAAGAACTAGAAAGTGCTAGTGATGATTTAAAGAAAAGCCTGGAAGATGATGTTCAAAAAATGACAGACATTAGCATCACAAAAATCGACAGTTTATTTACTGTTAAAGAAAAAGAAATTATGACGGTATAACCTGTACCCCCTTTCTAAAGTAATAAAGCCCCCTTGATAATTAGTCATAACCTAATTTTAAGGGGGCTCTTCTTTGCGGTCTATTATCTAGGTCGTTTTTTTATTTACTTAAGTATAACCTTTAAACTGTTTGAAGATCGTTCAAAAACACACATGTCAAAAATGAAAAACACAAGCATCTTACTCTTCTTTTTTTTGAATTTTAATGCTGTGTGACAAAAAAAAGATCCCGTTCAGCAACGAAAAGAGATTCTTTATAAACACGGAGCGCTAATGATACTCCCAAAATCAACAGGACAACATTCCTTACGCTTTAAAAGTGACAAATTAATTGACCTAGTGCTTCTTTTAGAAATAGTACAAACTCAGTCAATAAAAAACATTTAACCTTGACGAGGAACTGCCTCCTTAAGCAGGGTTCTAGTGTACCTGTTTTAAAAAGATTGATACGTAGACAACGACGCAAAAAACTAGACACATCTCATTTCCGTTAGTTCCTCCAGCAACTGCGTTTATGGGCGCTTAATTTTTATATCAAGAATACAAAGATGTTTCACTTTGGTATGGGGTTCCTGAATAGGTTATAGCTGCTGGAACAGGACATTTGAGAATGTATTACAATAAATATTACTTCTAAGACATCACTGCTGGCAGAGAAATTGGCACTCTAAGTGCTAAAAGCACCTATTAGGTGCGCCTTTTTTTAAACCCTCTTTTCTAAAAAAGAAAACACACCAACAGGAACAGTAAGTCCATAGTATCGTGGAAATGAATTTGGGTTAGCAATGTCTATGGCGTTTTAAATCAAGGTACACCGTTTATTTATGTAAATCGAAGGGTCATAACTTTAATTGCCTTTAATAGATTTATTACCTTTACACAACTACAACAATACTTTAACAATTGAATAAACTTTTTAGTATCGGTTTTTGGAGTGCTACGGCAAATTTTATATTACGCAACCGCGTATTTATTCTAATTGCTATTGCAGCCGTCACTGTTTTCTTTGGAATGCAATGGAAACATATGCGCTTTACCTACACCGAAGCAAACATGCTCCCGGATGATCACGAAGTGAATACGGCATATAATGATTTCTTAGATACATTTGGTGAAGAAGGAAATCTCATTGTGTATGGAGTAAAGGATAGCTTATTATTTACTCCAGGTAATTTTTACGCATGGAACAAGTTAGCCAAAGGCCTAGGAAGTGCTCCAGAAGTTGATGTAACACTCTCTGTAGGAGATCTGCAAAAATTAAAAAAACGCAAGGACTCTGTTGGTTTTGAAATGGTTCCACTTGTAAAGGATTCTGTTTTAACTAAAAAACAACTTACCAGATTACAATATGAACTTTTTGAAAAGCTTCCGTTTTATAGTGGACTAGTATACAGCCCTAATAAAGAATCTGTACGTACAGCTATATACCTTAAAAAAGACATTGTAAATACCCCCGCGCGAAAATTATTTATTGAGAACGTTCTTATTCCTGAAATTTCTGCTTTTGAACAAGAAACGGGAATAAAAGTACATACCTCAGGTATGCCTTATATAAGAACCTTAAATTCTCAGAACATTATTGATGAAATTGGTATGTTTATCGGTGCTGCGCTACTTGTTACATCGATTATTTTCTTCTTTTTCTTTAGGTCTTACAGAGCCACTTTTATTTCTATGATTACGGTAATTATTGGCGTTCTTTGGGCCTTTGGAATATTAGGGTTGCTTAAGTATGAAATCACCGTTTTAACAGCCCTAATACCGCCGTTAATTATTGTAATTGGAATTCCAAACTGTATTTTCTTGATTAATAAATACCAACAAGAAATCAAACAACACGGAAATCAAGCGAAGTCTTTACAACGTGTTATCGCTAAAGTAGGGAATGCAACATTGATGACAAACGTAACAACAGCCTCCGGTTTTGCTACGTTTATTTTAACAAACAGTCAATTATTAAAAGAGTTTGGTGTGGTCGCTTCCATTTGTATTTTAGCCATATTCTTGCTTTGCTTACTTATCATTCCTATTGTCTATAGCTTTATGCCAGTGCCAAAAAACAAGCACTTAAAGCATTTAAACAAAGGGTGGGTTAATCGTTTTGTAGATTGGATGGAAAATAACGTGCGTCACAATCGCATCGCTATTTACATTATTTCTATTGGCTTACTTTGTTTTAGTATTATAGGAATCTACAATATAAAAATTTCTGGAAGTCTAATTGAAGACATGCCAAAAAAGACAGCGTTTTTTGAGTCTATTAGGTTCTTTGAAAAAGAATACAAAGGCATCATGCCTCTTGAAATTTTAATAGACACCAAGCGGAAAAAAGGCGTAATGAAGCTAGCAACTCTAAATCGCATGAATGAACTTCAAGAATATATTGAAGAATTTCCTGAATTCTCAAAATCACTTTCTGTAGTTGATTTAGTAAAGTATAGCAAGCAAGCCTACTATAATGGAAATCCAGAATACTACCAATTACCCAATAGCCAGGAGCGAAGTTTTATTTTAAGCTATGCCAAAAGTAGTGCTGGAAGCATCAATTTACTAAAAAGCTACGTGGATAGTACCGGGCAGTTTGCACGTATTACAACGTTCATGAAAGACACCGGCACCGAACGTTTTGATAGAATTGAAGAGGACCTTAAGGCCAAGGCCCTAAAAATATTTCCGGCAGATCGCTACAACGTTAGTTTTACGGGGAAGGCATTGGTCTTTCAAAAAGGAACGAAGTACCTCGTTAATAATTTAATTATAAGCCTCTCTCTTGCCATTCTCTTAATTGCCCTGTTCATGGCTTGGATGTTTAGAAGTTTTAGGATGATTTTGGTGTCTTTACTTCCCAACTTATTGCCATTAATTATAACAGCAGGCTTGATGGGCTTTTTGGGAGTGCCTATAAAACCATCTACGATTTTAGTATTTAGTATTGCTTTTGGAATTTCTGTAGATGACACCATTCACTTTTTGGCCAAATACCGCCAGGAGCTCATTGCCAATAACTGGAAGATTAAGAAATCTGTATATGCCGCCTTACGTGAAACTGGGGTAAGTATGTTTTATACATCTATTGTATTGTTCTTTGGTTTTTCTGTATTCACCATATCGAGTTTTGGAGGTACCGTGGCACTTGGAGCATTAGTTTCGGTTACACTTGTGTTTGCAATGCTAGCAAACTTATTACTACTCCCTTCCTTGCTCCTTTCTTTAGAGAAGAGTATTGCAAATAAAGAAACCCTAAAAAAACCTTCTCTAGGCATCTTACCAGAAAACATGGAAGATGACGAAGAGGTTTCAGAAGAAAACAAGAATACCGAGCTCTTGTAAAATACTACAGACTCGTTTCAAATTTCTGAATTAAAACCTATCTTTACCGTTTGATTTTTTGACTATGAAACACACAGAAATAGTACATGTTTTAAAAACAGACCCATCAATACACGAACTTACCATACGTGGATGGGTTCGCTCTTACAGAAGCAACCGTTTTATTGCGGTGAATGATGGCTCTACCATTAAAAATCTGCAATGTGTTATTGATTTTGAAAATTTTGAAGAAGAAACACTTAAAAACATAACAACAGGAGCTTGTATAGAAGTTACTGGTTTGCTTGTAAAGAGCCAAGGGGAGGGACAAACAGTAGAAATACAGACAACTAGTGTGACCATTTTAGGAACTGCAGACCCAGAACAGGTAAAGTTAACCATCCTTTCTCCAAAGCGTCACAGCCTTGAAAAGCTCAGGGAACAAGCACATTTACGTGTGCGCACCAATACGTTTGGTGCTGTAATGCGTTTGCGCTCAAAATTATCTTTTGCAGTGCACGAGTATTTTCAAAAAAACGGATTTAACTATATGCATACTCCAATCATAACAGGTAGTGATGCAGAGGGTGCAGGAGAAATGTTTAAGGTTAGTGCATTAGATCCTAAAAATACCCCATTAGATGAAAACGGAAACGTAGACTATAAAGAAGATTTTTTCGGAAAAGAGACCAACCTAACAGTTAGTGGGCAATTAGAAGCAGAAACCTTTGCAATGGGACTTGGAAAAGTATACACTTTTGGACCTACTTTTAGAGCAGAAAACAGCAATACATCGCGTCATTTAGCAGAGTTCTGGATGATTGAGCCAGAGGTTGCTTTTAATGATTTAGCAGATAACATGGACTTGGCAGAGGATTTTATTAAGTATGTGATACAATATGCGCTTGAACATTGCCAAGATGACCTAGCCTTTTTAGAAGAAAGACTTATTCAGGAAGACAAAAGTAAACCAACGATAGAGCGTCAAGAAATGACCTTGCGTGACAAGCTGCATTTTGTAATTGACAACACCTTTAAACGCGTTAGCTACACAGAGGCTATAGACATCTTAAAGAACTGTAAACCCAACAAAAAGAAAAAGTTTAAGTACATAATAGAAGAATGGGGAGCAGATTTACAGAGTGAACATGAACGTTTCTTAGTAGAAAAACACTTTAAATGTCCTGTAATTTTATTTGATTACCCAGCCACTATTAAGGCGTTCTACATGCGCTTAAATGAAGATGAAAAAACAGTTCGCGCTATGGATGTTTTATTTCCAGGCATTGGAGAGATCGTAGGAGGGTCCCAACGTGAAGAGCGGTATGATGTGCTTAAGCAAAAGATGAAAGCTATGGATATTAGTGAGGAAGAATTATACTGGTATCTTGACCTACGTAAGTTCGGAACTTGTACCCACAGCGGCTTTGGGTTAGGCTTTGAACGCCTTGTATTGTTTGTAACTGGTATGGGAAACATTAGAGATGTTATCCCTTACCCAAGAACCCCAGGTACAGCAGATTTCTAAAACTAAAAAATAAAATAGGTGACACACATTAAAACCAGCTCTATACCGTTTGGTATGTAGCTGGTTTTTTTTAACTTTATAACAGACCTGATTTTTCAATGTTAAAACAGTTCCTTAATTTCAAATTATCTCAAAAGTTATCTCCACAACAAATACAGTTGATGAAGTTGATTCAATTACCTACGCAGGCATTTGAACAACGTATTTCTCAAGAGATGAACGAGAACCCTGCACTGGAAGGAGGAAAAGAAGAACCTGAAAAATTTGATGAAGACATTAATGATGACTATGAAGAGACCTATGATGAAAGTGAAGAGATTAACATAGATGAGTACTTAAGCGACGATGAAACTCCAAGCTATAAGTTAACTGCAAATAATTATAGTGCAGATGATGAGGAAAAACATATGCCATATGCAGCTGGGCAGTCTTTCACCCAACATCTGATGCAGCAACTGAACACATATAGACTTAAAGAAAGTGAAAAAGAAATTGCAAAATTCTTAGTTGGAAGTGTTGATGAAAGTGGCTATCTACGCAGAGAAATTGCAGATATTGTAGATGACCTTGCCTTTACACAAAATATATATACTACAGAAGAAGCGGTCGAGAGCGTCCTTGAAAAAGTGCAAGAATTAGATCCTGTAGGCGTTGGCGCTAGAGATTTACAAGAATGCTTGTTGTTGCAATTAAAAAGGAAGGAACAAACACCACAAGTGACCTTAGCCTTTAATATACTTAGAGAAACCTTTGATCATTTTTCTAAAAAACACTATGAAAAATTACTTCAAAAGTTTAGTATTTCAGAAGATCAACTTCGAGACGCTATTCATGAAGTAGAGAGTTTAAATCCAAAACCTGGAGGGGCTATTTCTAGCAGTACAAGAATGGTAGAGCACGTTGTCCCCGATTTTGCTATTAAAATAATGGATGGCAAACTAGAATTAACTCTTAACGGAAGGAACGCTCCAGAGCTACATGTATCTCGTGAATATTCGAACATGCTTAAGGGCTATAAGGAATCTAAAGATAAATCAAAATCACAAAAAGATGCGGTACTATTTATCAAACAAAAATTAGACGCTGCTAAATGGTTTATTGATGCAATTAAACAAAGGCAGCAAACCCTTTTTGTTACCATGAATGCTATTATGCATCAACAGGAAGCCTTTTTTTTAACAGGTGACGAACGCAAGTTAAAACCCATGATTTTAAAAGATATTGCAGACATCATCCATATGGATATCTCTACTGTATCCAGAGTAGCAAATAGCAAATATGTAGATACTCCATATGGTACAAAACTCATTAAAGAGTTTTTTAGTGAATCAATGAAAAATGACCAAGGAGAAGATGTGTCTACCAAAGAAATTAAAAAAATACTTGAGATTACTATTGGCGAAGAGGATAAAAGAAAACCCCTTACCGATGATAAACTCGCTCAAATATTAAAAGAAAAGGGCTATCCAATTGCACGGCGAACCGTTGCAAAATACAGAGAGCAATTAGACGTGTCGGTAGCGCGACTTAGAAAAGAAATTTAATGAATGTATTGCTTCGTATTACGTCCTACATCTTTCATCCTTTATTGATGCCTCTATTTGGAGTGTTATGCTATTATAAAATTACACCTCGCTTTGTCGCCCCTGAGTTTATGTGGGCTAAACTCTATGCGATTAGTATCCTCACAACATTTACACCCATAATAATCTTCTTTTTATTGAAAAATATTGGTACTGTTAGCAGCATACACTTAAAACAGGTTTCGGAACGAAAGTACCCATTAATGATACAGTGCTTATTGGTACTATTAATAATTAATCTCATTTTCAAACCCTATGAAGATATAGAGCTATATTATTTTTTTGTAGGTATATTATTTACCTCTTTAACAGCCTTGTTTCTGGTACTGTTTAAATTTAAAGTAAGTCTACACCAGATGGCAGTCGCAGGTGTTACTATTTTCTTAATAGGGTTGAGTATTCATTTTAAAATGAATGCGCTCTTTATTATTTCGCTTTTCTTTATCATAAATGGATTGGTAGCTGCCTCTAGGCTTCATACCAAGTCACATAGCATTATTGAATTAGCGTTCGGTTTTTTTATAGGCGCAATACCACAGTTTTTATTGTTTGGATTTTGGGTTTAATATACCTGTGTAGTCACTTACATTAAAGAATAAAAAAAAGCAATCCTAACTTTAATGTACTCATGCCTATTGAGGTTCCATTGCTAGTAATGGCATTCTCGAAGAAAGGGTTAATGCCATAATATCCATAA
>JBLHII010000003.1:0-30257 GCA_047616265.1 Minisyncoccia bacterium | reverse complement strand
GAAGATGCCAATGCCATGTTGTTTGACACTCCTGTAATAGGTACAGAGGTTTATAAAAGCACAGATGGTGGTGCTACTTGGAATAAAACCCACGAAGGCTTTTTGGACGGAGTTTACTATAGCTATGGGTATTATTTCGGCAAAATCCATGTAGATCCAAGTAATAAAGACGGCATCTATATTTATGGAGTGCCTATTTTAAAATCTAAAGATGGCGGGGAACATTTCACCTCTATTTCTGCTCCAAACGTACATTCAGATCATCATGCGTTGTGGATTAACCCAAAGATGCCGGGTCATTTAATTAACGGGAATGATGGGGGTATTAATATTAGCTATGACGATGGTGCAAATTGGATTAAAAACAACCAACCTGCTGTTGGGCAGTTTTATGCAATACATGTAGACAACGAAGAACCGTATAATGTATATGGCGGCCTTCAAGACAATGGTGTTTGGGTAGGCCCTAATACGCATCAAGAAAGCCCAGGATGGAAGCAAACCGGGCAATACCCTTATGCGTTTATTATGGGTGGTGACGGAATGCAAATTCAAACAGATTCTCGCGATAGTAATATAGTATATACTGGGTTTCAGTTTGGAAATTATTTTCGATTAAACAGAACAACCAATACCCAATCATACATTCAACCCAAGCATGAACTTGGAGACAGCCCATACCGCTTTAATTGGCAAACCCCTATTTTATTAAGTCCTCACAATCAAGATATTTTGTATTTGGGAGGAAATAAATTAATGCGTTCTATGAACCAAGGTGCAGATTGGATGGCTATTTCAGAAGATTTAACTCTTGGCGGAAAACAAGGGAACGTTGCTTATGGAACTTTGACTAGTATTGATGAATCTAGATTTCAGTTTGGATTGCTTTATACAGGGAGTGATGATGGTACCGTGTATGTTTCTAAAAACGGTGGGGGTGACTGGAAAGATCTTTCTGCCTCATTTCCAAAAGATTTATGGGTGAGCCGCGTTATTGCGTCAAGCCATAAAAAAGAACGTGTGTATGTTACTTTAAATGGATACCGTTGGGATGATTTCACTCCGTATGTATACATGAGTGACACCTATGGGGCTAGATGGACCAATATTTCAAATAACCTCCCGCTATCTCCAGTAAATGTTATTAGAGAAGATCCTTCCAACCCGGCCATACTATATTTAGGGACCGACAATGGTGCGTATGTATCTTTTGATACGGGTGGGTCTTGGAATGCATTTCAAGAAGGGCTACCTAATGTTGCGGTGCATGATTTGGCAATACAAGCTCGAGAGAAACACTTGGTGGTTGGCACCCATGGTCGTAGTCTTTATACGGCAGACATTTCTTTGCTTCAAGATATTTCAGAAAAAACGATGAACCGCCTCATGTTGGCAAATATTGCAAGCAAAAGAGCAAGTCATCGCTGGGGAAGTACTGGATTTAATAAATATGGAGCTTATGAAGAGCCAACGGTACCGCTTCAAATTTTTGCCCCTACAGCTGGCAACGCCGAAATAGTAGTTACTTCAGAAGCCGGAGCCGTATTGAAATCTTGGAAGATAGCCCTACATAAAGGGGTTAACCAATTAGCGTATAACGCGAGCATTTCAGAAAAAGGGAAGAAGCAACTAGAAAAAAAAGAGGTCTCTTCGCATACGGGTGCTAATGGCACATTTTACCTGCCCATAGGAAAATATACTGTTGAGGTTTCTTTAGCAGGGGATAAAACAAGTAAAAAAATAGAAATTAAATAATGCATATATTATTTTTAAATACTTCGGAAACTATTAAAATAATATAAAATAGGGGCACCGTTTTTATTGAGAAACAATGCGTGTTTAGGTATATCAATTCTAAATTGCTAATAAACAAAAGCGATTGTTTGCCGATACGCAATTTGCGCCGTATTTTTGCAGGTAGAAATTTAGAAAACTCAACCATAATGGGAATAATATCCTCTTCAATTGCTAGAAAAGTTGCCATGGCGCTTTCTGGTTTGTTCTTAGTCTTTTTTTTAGGACAACATTTTGTTATTAACGCAACAGCAGTCCTTTCTCCAGACACATTTAATAGTTGGTCTCATTTTATGGGAAACAATGGTCTTGTTCAAGGATTGCTTCAACCAATATTGATTTTTGGAGTTGTATTTCACTTTGTGATGGGCTTTGTCTTAGAGCTCAAAAATAGAAGATCAAGAGCAATAAAATACGCTTCCTACAAGGGAAGTGCAAATGCAAGTTGGGCCTCTAGAAATATGATTATTTCTGGCCTCGTAATTCTAGCATTTTTAGGCTTACACTTTTATGATTTCTGGATTCCAGAAATGATTCATAAGTATGTTGAGTCTCATCCAGAAGATCCAACAAGATATTACGCAGAAACGGTTCATAAATTTGAAAACCCAGTGCGCGTAGGCTTATATGTGGTTTCTTTTGGTCTACTAGCAATGCATTTGTGGCATGGATTTGCTTCGTCTTTCCAGAGTGTTGGTTTTAATAATAAATATTCTGTAGCATTAACAACATTTGCTAAAGTATACGCAATTCTAATTCCTGTTGGATTTATTTTTATTGCAATTTACTTACACTTAAATCAACTTCCACACTAAAAATATCGCTATGTCTATATTAGATTCTAAAATACCATCAGGACCACTAGCAGATAAGTGGACGAAACATAAAAACGAGATTGATCTTGTAAACCCTGCCAATAAGCGGAACATCGATGTGATTATCGTTGGCACAGGATTGGCTGGAGGTAGTGCTGCGGCAACACTTGCTGAACTGGGCTATAACGTAAAAACATTTTGCTATCAAGATTCTCCGCGTCGCGCGCATTCAATTGCTGCACAAGGAGGTATTAATGCAGCAAAAAACTATCAAGGAGATGGTGATTCTGCTTTTAGACTCTTTTATGATACGGTAAAAGGGGGAGATTATCGTTCTCGTGAAGCAAACGTGCATCGCTTGGCAGAAGTCTCTACAAACATTATTGACCAGTGCGTTGCACAAGGAGTTCCTTTTGCACGTGAGTATGGTGGGTTGTTAGACAACCGTTCTTTTGGAGGTGTTTTGGTATCAAGAACTTTTTATGCTAAAGGACAAACGGGGCAACAACTTTTACTAGGAGCGTATTCTGCTATGAATCGCCAAATTAATAGAGGTAAAATACAAACGTTTAACCGTCATGAAATGCTTGACGTTGTTAAGGTGGATGGAAAAGCAAGAGGTATTATTGCACGTAATTTAGTGACTGGAGAAATTGAACGTCACTCAGCACATGCTGTTGTGTTAGCTTCTGGCGGGTATGGTAATGTATTCTTTTTAAGCACCAATGCAATGGGAAGTAATGTTACTGCTTCGTGGAGAGCACACAGAAGAGGCGCTTTCTTTGCAAACCCTTGTTATACTCAAATTCACCCAACCTGTATTCCTGTTTCTGGAGATCACCAGTCTAAGTTAACATTAATGAGTGAATCATTACGTAATGATGGACGTATTTGGGTTCCTAGAAAAGAAGAAGACGCATTGGCTATTAGAGACGGGAAGTTAAAGCCAACAGAATTAGCCGAAGCAGACAGAGATTATTATTTAGAGCGTCGTTACCCAGCTTTTGGGAATTTAGTGCCTCGTGATGTGGCATCACGTGCTGCAAAAGAGCGTTGTGATGCTGGGTTTGGAGTAAATAAAACTGGAGAAGCTGTGTATCTTGATTTTGCGAGTGCTATTGAGCGCTACGGAAAAGAAAAAGCAGTAATAGAAAAAATTAACAATCCCTCTGAAGCAGATATTTATAAAATGGGAGCTGCCGTAATTGAAAACAAATACGGAAACCTCTTCCAAATGTATGAGAAGATTGTAGATGAGAACCCTTACAAAACTCCTATGATGATTTATCCAGCGGTACACTATACTATGGGGGGTCTTTGGGTAGATTATAACTTGCAAACTACTGTTGAAGGATTATATGCAACTGGAGAAGCAAATTTCTCTGACCACGGTGCAAATAGACTTGGAGCCTCTGCCTTAATGCAAGGATTAGCAGATGGGTATTTTGTGTTACCATACACTATTGGTGATTACCTTTCTAAAGACATAAGGACAGGAAAAATATCAACAGAGACTAAAGAGTTTGACCAAGCAGAAAAAGAAGTTCAAGACCGCATCAATAAATTAATGGGTGGTTCTGGAGCGCGTTCCGTAGATTATTACCACAAGAAGCTAGGTAAGATTATGTGGAATAAGTGTGGAATGTCTCGTAACGCAGAAGACCTTGCATCTGCCATTGAAGAAATTTCGGCATTGAGAGAAGATTTTTGGAATAATGTAAACGTTCCAGGCACTAAAGACACCTTAAACCAAGAACTAGAAAAAGCAGGTCGTGTAGCAGATTTCTTAGAATTAGGAGAACTGTTTGCTAAAGATGCTTTAGATAGAAACGAATCTTGTGGAGGTCACTTTAGAGAAGAGAGTGTAGAACAAGACGGAGCTCAAAAGGGAGAAGCACTTCGGGATGATGAAAACTTCAAATATGTTTCTGCATGGGAATATAAAGGAGTGCCAAAAGATGCTGTACTGCATAAAGAAGCATTGAATTTTGAAAATATAGAATTAAAAACACGGTCATATAAATAAGATACAGATGAAACTTACACTTAAAATTTGGCGTCAAGAAAATGCAAATGCAAAAGGGGAGATAAAAACCTACCCTATTGACGGCATAGAAGGAGATATGTCTTTCTTAGAAATGTTGGATGTATTAAATGAGCAACTCATCAATCAAGGGGATAGTCCTGTGGTCTTTGATCATGATTGCAGAGAAGGAATTTGTGGGTCATGTTCTTTACAAATTAACGGAGAACCTCATGGTCCAGATAGGTTGGTAACTACTTGCCAGTTACATATGCGTAAATTTAGTGACGGTGATACAATTGTAATTGAGCCCTTTAGAGCGAAAGCATTTCCAGTAGTGAAAGATTTAATGATTGACCGTAGCGCGTTTGATAGAATTCAACACGCAGGAGGGTATATTTCAGTAAATACTTCAGGAAATACCATTGATGCAAATTCAATTCCAGTAAATAAAGAAGATGCAGATAATTCTTTTGCTGCAGCAACATGTATTGGGTGTGGAGCATGTGTAGCGGCTTGTAAAAATGCAAGTGCTATGTTGTTTACTTCTGCAAAAGTATCACAATATGCTTTGTTGCCACAAGGACAAGTAGAGGCTTCAGAGCGGGTACTTAGTATGGTAGAACAAATGGATAAAGAAGGGTTCGGAAATTGCACCAACACAGGAGCATGTGAATTAGAATGTCCAAAAGGAATCTCACTAGAAAATATTGCCCGCATGAATCGTGAATACCTGTCTGCTAGTTTAAAAGGATAAGTATTACATAGTATAAAATATAAAAAGCCAGGCAGAAATGCTTGGCTTTTTATATTGCTTTTGGTGTGGTATCTTTACGATTCGTTTTCTTAATTAAAACACTATGAGTACATCCTTATTTGACGCTATTAGAAACGGAGAGGTTTCTAACGTAGTTTCTTTATTAAAAGAGAATCCCGCATTGGCTCAAGAGAAAGACCAACGGGGTTCTACTCCGTTATTATTATCTACCTATTATGGTCATATAGATATCGTAACTGTTATTTTAGAACAAGTACAAGATGTTAATACCCAAGATGCTTCTGGAAACACAGCCTTAATGGGGGTTTGTTTTAAGGGATATACTGCTATTGCTGCCCTGCTTATTGAAAATGGAGCACAGGTAAATATCTCAAACTTTAACGGTGCGACCGCGCTTATTTTTGCAGCGACATTTAATAAGGCTGATATTGCTGCTCTTTTGTTGGCGAAAGGCGCAGACAAAAACGCAAAAGATGACAAAGGAAATACTGCTTTTGACCATGCTAAAATGCAAGGAAGTGCTGCTGTTTTGGTCTTACTAGAAGCCTAGAATATGGGCGCCAGAACTCTTAGAATCACACTCGTTCAATCTCCTATACATTGGGAAAATCCAGCTAAGAATAGGGTTTTTTTTTCTGAAATAATAGCACCCTTAGCAAACACCACAGACTTAATTGTGTTGCCAGAAATGTTTACCACAGGGTTTTCTATGAATGCTGAGGAACTTTCAGAGCCACAAGATGGACCTACTGTAAAATGGCTTGTTAAGACATCAAAATCCGTTAATGCTGCCATTACCGGGACAGTGATAATAAAAGAAAATAACAATTTTTACAACAGGTTGTTTTTTGTCACGCCAGAAGGGAACATACACACATATAATAAAAAACACACCTTTACTTTAGCTGGTGAAGATGCTGTTTTCACTTCGGGGACTACCCGTATTATTATTGATTATTTGGGCTTTAAAATTTGTCCTTTTATCTGTTATGATTTGCGATTTCCTGTTTGGGCTCGCAATACCGATGGCTATGACCTCTTATTATATACTGCTAATTGGCCAGAAAAACGCATCGCTGCCTGGGATGTATTACTAAAAGCACGTGCTATAGAAAACATGAGTTACTGTGTTGGTGTAAACAGAGTAGGTGTGGATGGAAACAACCACTCTTATGTAGGTCATTCTGCTATTTACGATTGCTTAGGGAAACAAGTATCTAGAGAAGAATTTGAATCTGCTTTTGTAGAGACAGTCACAGTGTATAAAGATCATATAGATGCCACAAGAGTGCAGTTACAATTCTTGAATGATGCAGATAAATTTACTTTAACGTAAAGGTTTCACTCCAGCTCCAATTTGCACGTAATTCAATTTTTGTAGGATAGTACACCACTTTTTCTGGCGCTATTTTTTTTAAAAAATGTCCTGGGTCCCAGGCCTTATTTTTGTTTTCATCAAAGATGAGGCGAATGAAGTAGTTGCCTGGCTTTATGTGCTCAAAAACTACAGGAGTGTTTTCTATTATATACGCACTTTTTACGACAGTAAATTTTTCTGAGATGAGCTCAATTAGTAATGGAAATTTATTTGCATTGTCTAAAGCAAGGCTCAAGGAAGCATACTCTGAATTGGGCTTTACGAGCTGACTAAGCACAATAGAATCGGTTTGATTTCCGAAGTAATCTTTGATAGCACCCTCTTTCAGAAGGATTTTGTAGTTTTGTTCTTCTTGCTTGTCAAAAATAATTTCAGCAGTATTTTCTTTGGTATTAATTTGAGCCTGGAATGCTACAGCAAGCGTGTCTTTGTTTACCACTGTAATTTTTTCTGAGTCAATTAAAACCAATGGAGTGTTCGCTTTTAGTTTTAGTGTGTCCATCACAGAGATGAATCTGTTGTTTATTGGCGTAACACGCAGCGAGTCTGTAAATAATTTTCTAAACCGGACCGTGGCTGTATCTATTTTTTGCTTATTTTTTGTAACAAACACAAGGGAGTCTTTAGTAACTTGAGGTTTGAACCAAAAGTTCAGGGTGTCTCTCCCAGGTTCTTTTATGATTTGGTATTCAAAATCTTCCTCCATTGGGGTGATTAATCGCACCTCATATTCGTCTGCTTTTCCTGTATACCCAAATGAGATTCTGGTCTTGCTTTCTAGCTTTGGACGTGTTGCCTTGAAATCTGGAATTTCTTTAAATAATCTTAGCTCAAAGAGACTGTCGGTAGGGAGTGTAATAAGGTCTTTGTAAAACCCTATTTTATCTGTTTTTGGCTGGAAGGTGTAGTTTCTTGCTTCTTCCTTGAGCGCAATAAGCTGGTACGTTCCCTCCTTGAGATTGCTCAATTCAAAACTGTTGGTTTCATCAATGGTCGTCGTAATGTAGGTTGGTTTTTCAAGGAATACCAGCGAGTCTTTGTAGGCTTCATCTACTTGGTATAAAACAACGGTTGTTGGAAATTGTGTCTCGGGAAGCAGCGCGTCTATGGCGCTTCCTTTTAGGCTAAGACTATCAATAAAACTGCCTGTAGAGAATACGTATTTATAATTAGGAAAGATATTTCCTTCATTATTATCTATGATGCTATTTCCAAAATTAAAAGAGTAGGTTGTATTTTCTTTTAGGGTATCTACTATTTTTATTTTTAAAACTTTAGAAACACTCAAAGGAGTTATTATAGGTGCGTACTTTAATGGAGGAGAAATAATAAGTTCTTTAGAAACGTTTTTTAACTTTATAAACTCGTCAAAAGTGATGCGTATTTCATTGTTTTCAAAGCGGGTAGTGAAATTATCAGGAACACTTCTAACAATAACTGGCGCAATAGAATCACGAATGCCACCACTTGGGTTTCCCTTTTTTGCACAATCTGTTAAAGAAAGCAAAAAAAGCAATACAATGGGGATGTATAAAAGGCGATATGTTCTTGAAAGGTTTTGTTGTTGCATGCTACCTAGCAAAAATAGGAAAAGTTTTATTGTAACCTCATGTAAAAAATAGAGAACTATCTTATAATGAAATAGCCATAGTTGCGATGCTAATTTTTACATTTTCATGTTGGCATAATTTTTCTGCGCAATTTTCTAGCGTAGCTCCTGTTGTTACAATGTCATCGACAAGTAAAATGTGCATATTTTCAATGAGATGCGCATTTGAAACCATAAAAACTTGAGGGTCTTGAATTCTTTTGAGTCTTCCTTTAAAGACCTGCGAGTCTGTCTTTGAAACTTTAACAAGTACATCGTCAACGTATGGCACTTCTAGGGCTGCTGCAATTGCTCTTCCAAAACCGCTTACTTGATTATACCCACGTGATCTTTTCTTGTCTTTGTGGAGTGGCACAGGAATCACCAGGTTTACCTTTTTATAGGCGTCAATTTCTGACAACTCTGCACCTAGCCAGATTCCTAAAAAAGCACTTACGTCTTCTTGTTTTTTATATTTCAAGTTGTGTAATAGCTTTTGGGTAATCCCTTTTTTCTGAAATGTTAATAGCGCGGTTGCTTCTTCAATAGCAGTTCTACCATAGAATATTTTTTTTAGCGTGTTTGCGTTTGTTTTATGGAAGCCAGCCAAAGGCACTTGATGCCTGCAGGAGGTGCACATTATTTTTTCATAAGCAGAAAGAGCTCGGTCACAACCATTACAAATTTTTGGAAACAAGATATTTAAAAGGGAATGGAGTATTTTAATCATTAATTTTCAGTTTTTACTATCTTGCACCCTTGTAATATAGTAAATTAACATAAAGATACCTTTCATGACATTAGAAACTAACAATAACAATACCCGTTTAAAAATCGTATTAGGGATTTTATTTGCCTTATTAATAGGCTTGGCAGCATATACCTTTACACTGAAAGAGGAAAACAAAGAGGCGGTACGTTTTTTAGAGGCAGACAAAGTTGAAGTTCAAAAAGAGTTGGAAGCTCTTGTTACCAACTACAATGAGATTATACAAGACAATGAATTAAAAGATCAAGATTTGGTTGCCGCAAGAGACCGCATTATGGTATTGCTAGATTCGGTTAAAGATTATAAGATGAATGTTTCAATACTAAGGCGCTATAAAGTAGAAATTGGTCGTTTAAAAACTGAACGAATTCAACTGTACAAACGTGCAGATAGTTTAGTGGCCGTTACAGAACGGTTGGCTATAGAAAAAGACAGCACCACAGTAGTGCTAAACCAAACTATTAAAGTAGTAGATTCTGTAACCAGTTCTAACACTGAAATGTCTAAATCTTTAGAGAAGGGTGCCTTGATTGGCATTACAAATCTAAGTGCGAAAGCCATTATTGTTCGAAAGAGCGGTAAAATTAAAGAGACTCAGCGCTCTAGTAGAGCAGATAAAATCAAGGTTTGTTACACGCTGGCACCTAATATTTTGGCAGAAAATGGAGATAGAATGTTGTATGTACAGGTAATAAACCCTGCTAATAATATTATTGGAGACAAAGCAAAAATAACATTTGACACCGGGATACTCTCCTATAGCACCACCACAAGTGTTTATTATGAAAACGAAGCGCTAGATGTCTGTGCTATTGTAGCTGCTGCCGAAGATGATTTAATAAAAGGAATGTATACCATCAATATATTTGATGCTGGAAGGCAAATTGGAAGCGCTACGGTAACGTTAAAATAATATTTCAAAAAATACTTAAAAAATAAAATCTACTGCCTATCATATGGCAGTGGATTTTTATATTTTTGTGCTATGGCGAACAATGAAGATCAATTTAAGAAAGTAATCTCACATGCAAAGGAGTATGGATACATCTTTGGTTCTAGTGAAATCTATGACGGTTTAAGTGCTGTCTACGATTATGCTCAAAATGGAGTAGAATTAAAAAAGAATATCCGTGAGTATTGGTGGAAAAGCATGGTGTATATGCATCAGAATATTGTGGGCTTAGACGCCGCGATTCTTATGCACCCAAAAACATGGAAAGCCTCTGGACACGTTGATGCTTTTAGTGACCCATTAATAGACAATAAAGATTCTAAAAAAAGATACCGTGCAGATGTTTTGATTGAGGATCATGCGGAGAAACTCGAAAATAAAGCCCAAAAAGAAATTACCAAAGCAAAAAAACGTTTTGGAGATTCTTTTAATGAGGCAGAGTTTGTTACTACAAATACTAGAGTACTTGGCTACAGAGAGAAAAAAGCTGAAATGCTCCAAAAAGTGGCTCGCTTATTAGACGCCGACGATCTTGGTGGGGTGAAAACATTAATTGAAGACTTAGGAATTGTATGCCCTGTGAGTGGTTCAAAAAATTGGACAGATGTAAAACAGTTTAACTTAATGTTTGGGACTAAATTAGGAGCTTCTGCAGAAAGCGCAACAGATCTGTACTTACGCCCAGAAACAGCCCAAGGGATTTTTGTAAATTTCTTGAATGTTCAAAAAACAGGAAGAATGAAAATTCCTTTTGGTATTGCCCAAACAGGAAAAGCATTTAGAAATGAAATTGTAGCAAGACAGTTTATTTTTAGAATGCGGGAGTTTGAACAAATGGAAATGCAATTTTTTGTTCGCCCTGGCGAAGAGATGAAGTGGTACGCGTACTGGAAAGAAACTAGATTGAAGTGGCACCATTCATTAGGTTTGGGCGCAGAGAACTATCGTTTTCATGACCATGAAAAACTAGCGCATTATGCCAATGCGGCAACAGACATAGAATTTAAATTCCCATTTGGATTTAAAGAGCTGGAGGGAATTCACTCTCGCACAGATTTTGATTTAAAGGCGCACGAAGCGCATAGCGGTAAAAAACTACAATTCTTTGATCCAGAATTGAAAGAAAACTATACGCCCTATGTAGTAGAAACATCTATTGGTTTGGATAGAATGTTTTTGGCAATATTTAGCAATTCACTGCAAGAAGAAACGTTAGAAGACGGTTCTTCCAGAACTGTATTGAGGTTGCCAGCTATACTGGCACCCGTTAAAATTGCGGTATTTCCACTCATAAAAAGAGATGGTCTTCCTGAGATTGCAAAAGAAATTATAGAAGATCTACAGTGGGATTATAATGTGTTTTATGATGAAAAAGACGCGGTTGGTAAGCGGTATAGACGTCAAGACGCTAATGGTACGCCTTTTTGTATTACGGTAGATCATCAAACCCTTGAGGACAAGACAGTCACGATTCGTCATAGAGATACCATGGAGCAGGAGCGTATTGCAATTTCAGCTATTTCGGGTTTGGTTTCTAAGAGTTTGTCCATGAAAGATTGGTTGCAATAATAAAGTGTTATGAAATAAAATGTAAAACCCCCAAGAATATTTTCATTGGGGGTTTTTTAGTGTTCTAAAAGTTGAGTGTTTCAGAAGTGTTTAGTTTAATTTCATTTCTTCAACTTCAATAGGGTTTGCTTTGACACAGCGGTTCATCATGCGTAACCCTCTATATGTAAAGAAGACTTCCAGGCCGTTTTTTTTATAAGGTTCTTTCAGATTAATAGGGTCAAAGTAGTAGCTGTCTTTTTTGTTTTCACCCATGCGTATGGTGTATAGGCAATCTCCTTCCTTAGTACTTTCTTCAATCGTTCCAAATGTAAACCCCTTGGGAATCAGTTCCATTTGCTTGTGTGTATTTAGATCACTTTTGGCCGTTGTGCTGGATGCTATTTTTTTTGAAGCACAGCAAACAGTACCCAAAACACACACTATATTAAGAAGGATCGGCCTAATCATTTTCAAGTATTTTTTTAAGGTGTGAAATTCCATAGAGGCAATAATGATGCCTCAATATACAACTATTGAATGTTTTTTTTTGATAAAACCAGGTTCAATCTAACCCATAAACTGGAGTCTTTTTTTCTTCATGGCTCATAGCAGTGATAAAAACTCACTAAAAACTCATTATCTGACCAAATATTTTCTTGAAGTATTGTTTATCTTTATCTTAGCACACTAAAATTAAACTTAATTCACCAATATGAAAATTAAATTATTGGCATTACTTGGCTTTATTCTAACTTCAAGTTTGATGCATTCACAGACACAACCAACAAAACCAGATTACATTGGAGAACTCCAATTAGTTACAGTGACTCCTTCTTTATCTTCAAAAATGGACGCGCTGGTTTCTACTCCAACTACTGGAGAGGCAAAAGATGGAAGGTATTCTAAAACCAGAAGACCAAAAAGAGAGGTAATAGCAGGAAAAGGGTCAACAGGAGATTTGCTTTCTAAAACACCACACCTTCTTACCGGAAGTGTTAAAGTAAATGCTGCAGATGTTGTATGGGATGCAGGATATACAGGTTCTAACCCGACAGATCCTGCTTTGGCCGTAGGTCCTGACCATGTTTTTGTGGTTTGGAATACAAAATTTGCAATTTTTGATAAAGACGGAACAGAAATAGTTGGACCAACAAACCCCAATCCCGCGATATTCCCTTCTAATGGATGTTGTGACCTTACAGTATCCTATGACACTGCTGCAGATAGATGGGTGATTTCATATTTAGGCGGTGGAGCTCAAATAGCAGTTTCACAAACAGGAAATCCAGTAACGTCAGATTGGAATATATATAATATTAGTTCTGTAAATGATTACAACAAAGTTTCTGTTTGGAGCGATGGATACTATTTAACAGACCAATCTAGCGGAAACAGGTTGTACGCGATGGACCGCTCTGCAATGTTAGCAGGTGATGCATCGGTTTCTATACAAGGTTTTCAATTACCAGGTATGGCTACCTTTGGATTTGCATCTCCACAAGCACTTAATGTTACAAATGGTGACATGCCAGCTGCAGGAAATGCACCTATTGTATTTTATCAAGATGACTCTTACGGGGGTGTTTCTGAAGATCATATAAAATTTTGGAGCGCAAATGTAGATTTCTCAACACCTGGGAATTCTTCAATTACTGCACCGCAACAAATTCCAGTAACACCATTTACATCTATTTTTGATGGAGGTTCTTTTAGTAATTTAGCCCAGCCTAACGGCGGCAGTGTACTTGATGCCTTACAAGGTATTGTAATGAATCAAGCACAGTTTAGAAAATTTCCAACGCATAACTCAGCAGTATTTAACCATGTTATCGATATAGACCCTACAGGAGGTAAAAGAGCTGCAGTAAGATGGTATGAATTCCGTCAAGCTACAGATGGAGCACCTTGGACACTATACCAAGAAGGAACCTATGCTTCTCCAGACGGAAAACACGCTTGGAATGCTAGTTTGATGATGGACGGTCAAGGAAATATTGGTATGGGGTACTCAGCGATGAGTGTTCAAGGAAATGGAAATACAGAGGTGGGTTCTTACTACACGGGTAGATTTGCATCAGATCCTTTAGGAGTGATGACAGTTTCCGAAGAAGTTATTGCCCCTGGAGATGCAGCTATTTCTGGAGGACGTTATGGTGATTACAGTAAGATTGACATTGATCCTAGTGATGATGCAACCTTTTATTTTACCAATGAGGTACATACTGCAGATACCCCAGGGAATCAAAGAGCAGCGAATGTAGGGCGGTTTAAAATTGCACCAGATGCAAATGTGGATACTGGTATAATTGCATTTGTTACTCCTGTTGACGGAGCTCTTTCTTCAATAGAAACCGTAGAAGTTGTTGTGCGTAATTTTGGAACTGTAACGCAGTCAAATATTGAGGTAAGTTTTACCTTAGATGGCGGCACACAAATAACAGAGATAGTTGCTGGACCTATTGCGCCTGCGAGTAACATCAATTACACGTTTACCGCAACGGTAGATATGAGTGTAGAGGGACAAACCTATACCCTGTGTGCTAGAACAAACCTCTCTGGAGATGAAATACCAGATAACGATGAGTTTTGTAGTGATGTAACTTCTTTACTTGGTCTTGATACAGGTGTAGTTGCAATCACTTCTCCAGTAACTGCAAGTGGCTTGTCTGACGCAGAGGTGGTAACCATAGAAATCCAAAATTTTGGAACTATTACACAAACATCAATTCCAGTATTTTATTCTTTAGACGGAGTAGTGCCTGTTAATGAAACTTACACAGGGTCAATAGCTCAAGGAGCTACAGACACCTATTCATTTACAACGACGGTAGATTTATCTGAACTTACAGACTATGTATTTGTAGCTGGAACAGAGCTTCCTGGTGATGACAATCCTTCAAATGATGATACATCTGCTGAGGTATCAAACTTTTTATGCCAACCTGAAACAAACTGTACTCTTGGAGATGGTTTAAGATTAGTTTTAGTTGAAGAAATCAATAACCCTTCAGGTTGTGAAACAGATGGGTATGCAGATTTTACAGACTTAATAGCAAACCTAGCACAAGGTGGAACTTACGATATTACCTTATCGACAGAGTATGGAAGTCAATTTGTAAAAATTTGGGTTGATTATAACGATGATTTTACCTTTTCTAACAATGAATTAATTTTAGATGATTTTGTGATTGCTCCAGGATCTGCAGGAGGTAGTTACACAGAAACAACAGCGATGACTATTCCAACAAACGCAACCTTAGGAATGCACAGAATGCGTATAAAAACAAACTGGAACGCTGGAGTTCCTGCAGATGCTTGTGAAGAAACAACATATGGAGAGACAGAAGATTACACTGCTAATATAACAGATGAACTTGGTCTTAATGAGTCATTTTATGATGCAGATTTCGTAATCTCAAGTCAAGATCAAAACTATTTTGATCTTAACTTCAAGAGTCCTTCATACACCAATGACTTGCCAGTATACGTGCTTAATACTTTAGGGCAAACATTAGCCTATTATATGTTAGAATATAACGGCACAGGATTTAGCAAAACAATCAATATGTCTCATGTTTCTTCTGGAGTATATTTCATAAAAATTGGGTCAGAGTCCTTAAACAAAGTACAGCGTATTATTGTTAAATAATAAAACGCATGCCTATTTAAACTTGATAAGAGGTCACCAGCAATGGGGCCTCTTTTTTTTTGTGTATACCCGTCCTAGAAGAATGCTCTTAGCTGAATACTTCCCGTATGTACTACATTGCTTGTTTCACTTTTTCTACCATTGTAGTTGAGGTTCGCATCCAAGTATTTGGTAATGCGTTTTTGAAACAACAAACGCCACGTATAGTTGTTTCCTGGCTGAAGCCCCTCTAGCATTTGATACGCAACGGGAGAAAAGGCATTACCATCAAATGCATTGTCAATAAAAGTAAATTCGCCATTCATTGAGATTTTTTCTGCATTGGCATACGCAAAACTGAAACCTACTTTTTTTTGATCAAGCATTTCCATACCATTGATGTTGTTTTCTTTTGCAATCAAATTGTAAAAAACATCAAAGCGTGTCTGGCTATTGAGTAAGTAAGATATTTTTGGATTGACCTCAAAGGTGTTTAAGTTGAAATTTCTCCCTACAAAATTTTCAGAAGTACTTTGATTCCTACCACGAATACTCTTGCTGGTTAGCAACCAGCTTTCCCAAAATTTATGGCTAAAGTTGAGCTGGTGACTCTCTATTTTACTTGATTGTAGCCCTAATGATTGTAGATTGTCTGTTGCTGTATTAAGATAGGTGTAGTTTGTTGTATAGTGCTGTTTTCCTCTATTGAAAAATAATGCATTTCTAAAGTTTAAGATCAATCCTAATTGGTTTTCTCCACCCTCTTTAAAGGGGTTTATGTTAAAGTCTTCATTAGCTCTGCGCACCTTCCTGTCAATGATATAAGACGTTGTATTGTAAAATCGAGAAAGGACCTTCAAAAGCCCCTTTTCACCAGACCATTGTTGTGGGTTAAGCGTAAGTGTTTGTCCAAAGGTGTTTTCTCTGATTTTCACAAAACGTTGATTTGGTAATAAAATCCGTACAAAATTAGCGGCATCTTGGAACTGTGCTATTTCAAATTCATCTAGTTCTTGTATTCCATTTTCATTATAATCATTCCAGGTATAGATGCCTTCTCCTTGATCTACCTCAAAGTATGTAAAGTCTTGTTGAGGGATAACACCATTATTTGACGATAGGGTAGTATTTAGTCTTACCATGCCCTTAAACAGGTTTTGATTATACAATACCCGAGCATTTAATGATTTTTCTAATTCTTCACTTGCTACCGTTTCTAAAACACGATAATTAGCAAAGAGCGATAGTTGCCCATTTTTAGAATTAATTAATTTAGAGTTTGCATATAGTGTATTGCTTTTGCTTACCCGTTGTACACTACCACTTTTTAGGCTATCATTGGTGCGAAATCGATATCCAACGTTCACAAAAACCTTAGCGCTATCACCAATACCCGCAAAGGCTTCGTAGGCACTATATTTTATGCTCAACGGAGTTAATGTGTCTTGTTGAACCGCGCGTACACTGTTATTTTCAAAACCTACTTTAGCACCTGCCCATGCTTTGTCAAAAGAATATGTAGCGCTAGAATTCCCTCTTAGAAATTCTGTTTTCAGCACATCACTTTCGCTGTCTAGGTAGCTTCCATTGGCTATAAAAGTTGCATTTTTAAGTTTTGTGTTTGTTGAGACTTCATGTCGTGACCCGTCATAATTTTCAGAGAAGTGTAGTTGTTGAAACATATAGCGCGCCGATCCATATGTAGCTGAAACTGCATTGGCTCCCGCACTCACAAAGCGCTGATTTCCCAAGGGGTTTACCAGATTCCAGTCTCTGTTAAATTCTACATTATACAACCGCTCAACACTTCTAAAGTCTTGGTTTATAAAATCAAAAGCACCTTCGGCAGTAAGCACTAAGCTATCGGGTCTTGACATAATATGTTGCTGAAAATCAAGGTGCGCCGCATACCCATTGTCATTTTCATTGTCTATGTTTGAAAACAAATTTAAATCATTTTTACTTCCTGCAACTTCAAAATTAATCTTGGTATTTTTACTAGGATGATACCTTCCTTTCACCCCTCCAACTTGTAATTTTGTCGGAGCATTGAGGCGTATAAATGGGGCATAACTTCCCTGTGCCATTCCATTAATAGGGGCGATGTATTCAAAAATCTGATTAATTGCAGAAGTTTGGGCTCGTATATAATCTCCTAGATTATTACCTACGAGAGTGAAGCGCACATTAAAAAGTTCCTCCTCTGGGTTGTTTGAAAACACAAATATTTCTACTCCGGTTTCTAAGAGCTCTTTTTTGTATAAAAACTTTCCTTCTTCATAGGTGTCTGGAATAGATGATGGTGCTACCATGGCATTCATGTCATCGCCTGCAGTTTTTAATATAGCTACTTGTTCTTCAGAAAGAGATTGTTGTAGGGGTTGGTTTTTTGCATCGTTTTCAGAATATACATAAGCACCAACATCAAAGGTTTCTGAGGTATAATTTCCTCCACCATAGCCTATAAAACGAGTGTAGTTGCGCTCAGTAAATTGATATTCAACCCGAATACGCATGTTCGCTGTAATAGGGTAGGTCGGGTTGAATTTAATTTCACCCGCATTATAATCAATCACGTAGTCTTTATTTTCTCCTCGCGCTAATAAAACACCATTTACAAACACCTTTTCACTTCCAGACACAATGAGAACAAACAATTCTCCATTAGGCCCTACTAATTTATAAGGGCCCTGGTTTCCTTCGCTCCCTAAAAAATCACTACCACTAAACACACCACGAACTAGTGCTCCAGAGGCAAATGCAGCTGTTTTGGCACCATTTTCGTGTGTAATGGTTCCTGCTAAAGAAATTCCTTGGACTTTTTTTGTAAATCGTCCAAAGTAACTGCCTTGGTTTTGCAGATCTACATCTCCAGCCCGTATGTTCCAGTTGTCGCTGTAAAGTTCTATAAATAGTTGATCAAATTCCTCTAAATTTTGAGAATACCCTCCTTGTTGATTAGGGATATTCGCGTCTTGTATGGATGCGCGTATGGAAACGTTATCATTTAACTTCCCTGAAATTTGAAGATCTAGCTGCGAATCTACAACAGCATTTTGGTTGTTCCCTATTGTAATTCCTCTGGATATGCTGCCTGAAGTATTAAGGCCATCAAAAGGAGTGAACAAGTTGTCATTACTACTTTGGTCTAGGGTGTATAGCTTTTCAATAGTCCCAGAACGTTCTACAATAATAGCTTCATCAAATTGAAAATACTCTTTTGTCAAAAACGCTGGATAGACCAAATAGTCAATGGTCAAAGAATCATTTTCGGTTAAGATAGTTTCTGACGGGAAGACGAATGCCTTTGAATAGTCAACACGATACAGCAAGGGGTCTATGCTTTTTCCAAGGGTGTCAGTTAGAATTAATCTTGAAGGGTTGAGGGCTACACGATCTACAACAATAGTATCTGTTACAGCTACTTTTTTGCTGCGATACCTTGAGGTATTTTCTTGCGCATAACCCATGGCGGTTATGAGAAATAGTGCAAAAAATAATAACTTTTTCATAGAATGAGGCTCTTTGTGGTAAGCGCTAAAAGAGAGCTGCTATTTTACTAACGTTCATTTTTTAAATTTGTTGATTGTTTTATGAAAACCTTTCAAAGATAGGCATGGGTAAAAATACAATCTTATTTAATTTAGTAGCATGAAAATACTAAGTTACAATGTAAACGGAATTCGTGCTGCAATGCGCAAAGATATGTTAGACTGGTTACAAACCACAGACGCAGATGTGGTGTGCATACAAGAAACCAAAGCCAATAAAGATCAGGTAGCATTAGAGGCTATTGAAGCAGCAGGGTACCCTTACCATTATTGGTTTAGTGCCCAGAAAAAAGGGTATAGTGGCGTCGCTATTTTCTGTAAACAAGAACCCAAGCATATTGAATACGGTACGGGGGTTGAGTCTATGGATTTTGAGGGCCGAAACATTAGAGTAGATTTTGATACGGTTAGTGTTATGAGTTTGTACCTCCCCAGCGGTACAAATATAGCCCGTCTAGAACATAAGCTAACGTTTATGAAGCTATTTCAAGAGTATATTAATACCTTGAAAAAAGAACTTCCTAATTTGGTGATTTGTGGAGATTACAATATTTGTCATGAAGCGATTGATATTCATAATCCAGTATCAAATAAAAACACAAGTGGATTTTTACCGGTAGAGCGCAAGTGGATTGAAGCCTTTATGAAATCTGGTTTTATAGACAGCTTTAGGCACCTCAATAAAGAACCAGATCAGTATACTTGGTGGAGTTATCGTGCCAATTCTAGAGCCAATAACAAAGGATGGCGTATAGATTATAATATGGTTTCGCAACCCTTACAAGAAAACATCAAACGCGCCGTTATATTACCAGCTGCTGTGCATAGTGATCATTGTCCTCATATGGTAGAATTAATGTTTTAAACCAGTTGCTAAGAAAGTTCAAAGGCAAGACGCATGTCTTGATTTTTTTCTTCTGAAACAGTATCCAAATTTTATTATTTAAAACAAGCCCATGAATACAAAAAATATCCTAGTAGCATTCGCCATAGCTATTGTAACAACCAGCTGTGTCTCTAAGGTCATCTTTGAAGAAGAGCAATCTAAAAAGAAAGCACTAGCTCTAGAAAACGCAACATTACGGTCTCAATTAGATGGTCTTGTAAATGGCAATAGTTCTTTGAGTTTAGAGAGGCTTAAAAAGCAAGCAGAGACCCTTAGTGTTGATAAAACTAGAATTGAAATGGAATTAGCTGCAATTCAAAACAGGTATGATACATTGAAAAAGAGCTACGATGCACTGGTTGCCAATACAGATGAAAACCTGCAAGAAATAATTGCGCTAAATCGCACACTGTTAGAACAGTTAGAGACTAAAGAACGGGAGCTTAACCTTAAAGAGGCAGCGCTATTAGAAAAAGAAAGCAGCATACAAAATGCGCAAAGAGATTTGGACGTAAGCCTACAACGCGTGGTTGAATTAGAAGCTATAATAGCCGCCAAGGATGCTAAAATGCGTGCGTTAAAAGAGGCTATTTCAAAAGCGCTCACCACATTTGAGGGCAACGGCCTTACTGTCGAACAACGCGATGGTAACGTGTATGTTTCTATGCAAAACAAATTATTGTTTGAAAGCGGAAGCTGGGCTGTAAACAGTCGTGGCAGAGAAGCTGTTGAGGCCTTAGGCTCTGTGTTAGCAGATAATAAAGAAATTGCAGTGCTTATTGAAGGTCACACAGACAATGTGCCTTTTGGCGGCAGGGGTGCTGTCACCAATAACTGGGAGCTGTCTACTAAAAGAGCTACTGAAATTGTTGCTATTTTAATTGAGAACACAGCCATCACAAAAGAAAATATTACGGCAGCCGGAAGAGGAGAATACGCTCCTATTGATAGCAATATCAGCAAAGAAGGACGCGCAAAGAACAGGCGTATAGAAGTAGTGCTAACGCCTAAATTAGATGAAATCAACAAGTTGTTGAATAAGCTGTAATCACTAAAAAAAGAGTAATTATCGATTCATAGGCTTTGGATTTGTCTTTGTCTGAAAAGCCTTTTTGTAATTTTGCATTTCAGTATTAATTAAAATCAGGTTCTGTCTCAATAGAACATATGTATGAAATATACCACGCTCCCAAATACCAATATTGAAGTAAGTAAAATTTGTTTGGGCACCATGACTTTTGGGCGTCAAAATACAGAAGCTGAAGCCCATAAACAGATGGATTTTGCATTGGAGCAAGGGATAAGTTTTTTTGATACAGCAGAAATGTATGCCGTACCATTCACACCAGAAACACAAGGGCTTACAGAACAATATATAGGCAATTGGTTTGCGAAAAATGGACAACGCGATAAGGTGGTTTTGGCCTCCAAAATAACGGGAAGTGGTCGGGGTATATTTAATTGCATGCGCGAAAACCTTGATTTTAGTAGGGCTTCACTTGATGATGCCTTAGATAAAAGCTTAGTACGATTACAAACAGATTACTTAGACCTTTACCAATTACACTGGCCAGAAAGAGCGGTAAACATTTTTGGTGTTCGCGATTATAATTACAACGCTAACAAACGATGGGAAGATAATATAGGCGAAATTTTACACCGCTTAGAAACCTATGTTACAGACGGGAAAGTACGTCACATTGGTTTAAGCAATGAAACCCCTTTTGGAGTGATGCGTTATATGGAAGAGCACAGAAAAGGAAAACGTAAAGTGGTTTCTGTACAAAATGCCTATAGCTTATTGCAGCGTAGAGATGAGATCGCTTTAACCGAAGTGCTACAAATGGAAAATATAGGATATTTACCCTATTCTCCTTTGGCATTTGGCATGTTGTCTGGAAAGTATTTAAACGGAAAACAACCAGAGGGAGCTAGAGTTACGATGTTTCCAAATTATTCAAGGTATCATAGTGAGCCTTCTATGAAGGCAACCCAAGCCTATCAAGATATTGCTCAAAAACATGGGCTTACTCTTTCTCAAATGGCTTTATCTTTTGTAAATGACAGACCCTTTGTAACTAGTAATATTATTGGCGCAACCTCGATGGCGCAATTATCAGAAAACATAGACAGTATCAACCTTACCTTGTCTGCTGAAATTTTAAAAGAAATTGAGGTGGTGCACGCAGCAATGCCTAACCCTGCTCCCTAATTTACAGGATTAGAATGTGTAAATTAAAATATAAAAAACAGGAATAGTATTAAAACTATAATTAATGCAATTGTCTTTTGAAAAGCCGTAAAGTTCTTTTTCAACACCTGCTATTCGTGGTTAGGCAAACAAATGTTTCACAACATCATGTACTTTGCCTAATTTAATAATTTGTATGCCATAGGTTTCTTTGGGAAGTTTACAGTACTTAGAGATAACAATACTTTCAAAACCTAATTTTTCTGCCTCTAAAATACGCTGCTCTACCCTGTTTACTGGGCGTACCTCTCCAGCCAGTCCAATTTCGGCAGCAAAACACATGCGTTTATCAATAGTGATATCTACATTGCTAGAAAGTACTGCTGCTACCACCGCCAAATCAATAGCAGGGTCATCTACAGAAATACCTCCTGTAATATTTAAAAACACATCTTTAGCACCTAGCTTAAAACCGGCTCGTTTTTCTAGAACTGCCAAAATCATGTTGAGCCGTTTGGCGTTATACCCTGTAGCACTTCGTTGAGGGGTGCCGTAAACAGCTGTAGAAACTAGCGCTTGTATTTCAATGAGTAATGGCCTCATGCCCTCTAGGGTTGAGGCTATCGCAGTACCACTTAATTCTTCTTCATTTTTAGACAGTAATATTTCTGAAGGGTTTGAAACCTCCCGAAGCCCGCTCCCTTGCATTTCGTAGATCCCTATTTCATTGGTGCTTCCAAACCGGTTTTTATTGGCTCGTAAGATTCTATAAATATGATTGCGATCTCCTTCAAACTGGAGTACCGTATCTACCATATGCTCTAATATTTTGGGTCCCGCAATATTTCCGTCTTTGGTAATGTGGCCAATCAAGATTACTGGGGTTGCTGTTTCTTTAGCAAACTTAATAAGCTCTGTTGTGGTTTCTCGTATTTGTGAAATACTTCCGGCACTGCTTTCTATATAATCCGTGTGCAGCGTTTGTATAGAGTCTATCACTACAATATCAGGTTGCATTTCTGAAATATTACGAAAAATATGCTGTGTTTTTGTCTCTGTTAAAATGTAACAGTGTTCACTGTTAGGGTGAATACGTTCGGCGCGCATTTTTATTTGTTGTGCACTCTCTTCTCCAGAAACATAGAGTGTTTTGTAGGGTAATTGCAGTGCTATTTGCAACATTAAAGTGCTTTTCCCAATTCCAGGTTCCCCTCCAAGAAGTGTAAGGCTTCCTGGCACTAGGCCTCCGCCTAATACTCGATTTAATTCTTTGTTTCTAGTGTCTATTCTTGCCTCTGCATTGGCAGATATTTCAGATATTCTTTGAGGTTTCGCAGTTCTTTTAGCTCCTGCTGTGCTTTTTTCAGAAATATCCCAAGTAACTTTTTCTGCTTTTTGAATGACCTCTTCGGCAACAGTATTCCATTCTTTGCAAGCGGTACATTGTCCTTGCCATTTAGCAAATTGTGTTCCGCAATTTTGACAGAAAAAGGTTGTTTTTGTTTTAGCCATAAGTCCCTATAAAAATAATGATAATCTTGTGATCTACTATTTCAGTAAGAGAAAGTAGTTAACAATTAAATGTGTTTTTTAATAACCAAAGTCTTGTTTAATCTTGTCTGCCATATCAAGCATTAGGTCAAGTGTAATAAAACCAACCTCCTCTTTGTCATAAGCTCCTTGAAAAATGCGCATGGCTTTTTTTGGTTCTCCAATTTCTTCATAATAGCGCGCAAGGTAATAAGGCCCTAAGACAGTTTCCGGATATTCTCTTTTTGCCATTTCTGCTAGTACTTTTAGGGATTCCCATTGTCCCCGCTTTTCTGCAGCTTTTGTCGTTGCTATGTAATCATTAACCCGTATTGGATCGTTGATGCCAAAAAGGTCTGAAATGGTGTTGTATTTGTCAATAAGGTAGTTGCTAATTGGGGTGTCTAACTTTAGCAAGACATTTTTGTATTCTTGGACACTAATGGGTCGGTACACAGAAAACATTTTCTCAAGAGCATTTGGAATCCCTCGCGCTACTAAAGAGTAGTGAGTGGCTCCCTCAAAATTATCATAGTAATAATTAAAAGTTGGACTCTTGATGGCTTTTAGTTTACTGTTTAGCGCTTCGGTACCTTCTCTCAGGTCTTTAATGTCATCTGTTCCGGTGGCTAGATAGTAGAAAACCTGCGAGCGAATCTCTGGTATTCTTCCTGCCATACGTATAGCAGTATTAGGAGACAGCTCTGGGCTTAGTGAAATATATCCATTAAATAATGGAGGGTTTTTATAAAGATAAAAGTTTAGAAAGTTTGCGGTAAAGTCATGTCCAACCCCTACAACAAATTTTGCTGTGCGGTACGTTGTGTCTATATATGGCAATAACTCTAAGCCAATAAACTCAAAAAAATTGGCCCCTTTTTCTGCGGGTAAGTAATTGCCTTCATCATAATTGCAATCTTCATAGCGTGTTCTTGCTTGCATAATACCAACTATAATAGATTCTGGCATGTCTTCCCAATAACTAAAGTAATCTACATTACCCGCAACAGGCTCAAACAGGTAATCTGCATCAAGGACAATAATTATAGGGTATACTTTGTCTACGTTTGTGTCATAATTACGAGGTAGTTGTATTTTTATTCTCCTAGTTTCTTCAAGCTTGTCACTATTAAATTCTTCGTAAATAGTTTGTGCATTTGCAAGAAAACCAACTGCCATAAAAGCATAGAGTAGGATTGTTTTTTTCATATCTGAAATTTTAGGAACACGAAAGATACTCAAATTTTAAAAAGGTGTTTTGGTTTATTTTGGTTTCAGAAAAAACGGTGTATTTCAGAAAAATAAGATCCCTATAGGCCGTCAAGGTTCACTAGGTATCTTTGTTGTAGATTGGCAGAATCAGTAATGACGCAACGCCAAGTACAATGATTGAGGTAATACTAGAGGTCCAGACAATCCAACCAAAAGCGGTACCCACAGTAAATGGAACATTAAACAAAACCAATATGCCTGCAATAGCAGCGGGATAGGTTCCGAAGCCGCTGTTTGTGAAGGCAAAGGTGAAGCTCCCAACCACAAAGGCAATCATGATGGTGCTAAGGCCAATTTCAGCAGTTTCTGGCAACGCCTGTGTTGCCGTATAAAAAGAAAGCAGATACAGTCCCCATATAACAAAAGTATACAGGATAAAAAGACCTTTCTTTTTCATGGTAATGACACTTAGCACCCCTTCTTTTAAGCCCCGAACAAAGCTTTTGATTTTTGAATTAACGTTGGATGTAGAAAATTTTAGGAATAAAAACACCAAAACCCCTAGTGCTAAAAAAACTAATATACCTGTATAAGCTAGGGAAGTAGGAATTTTTTCTAACATATAGCGGTATAGGATGTCAAATTTTAAAGCAAGCGAAATAAAAATAAAAGCGAGTAATAAAACAAGATCGACAACGCGCTCACTAATGATGGTTCCAAAACCAGCTGAAAAAGGAATTTTTTCATACTTGTCTAGAACGATACCTCTTGAAACCTCTCCACTTTTTGGGATAAAAACATTCATTAAATATGCGACAGAAACCGCCATAAAGTTATTGGCTAGTTTGGGTTTGTACCCGAGGGGTTCTAGCATAAAAGACCATCTATGCGCGCGACATATATGACTTAAAATACTTAAGGCAACAGAGATGACGATAATCCAATAATTAGCATTTTTAACATAGCCTGTAAGTTCTTCTAATTGTGCAGGGGTGAACTTGTTGTAGATATACCATATTAAAAAAACACCCAAACTAAGTGGGATGGCTATTTTTAAAATTTTTGAGAGGATTTTATTCAAACTAAGTAAGTAGGTTGTGTTCATTAGGGAAAACAAGAGCAGGCTTAAATGTTAAGGCCTCTTCTTGGGTTATAATTCCATAGGTGATTAGAATTAAAATATCGCCTTTGGCAACTTTTCTAGCGGCTGCTCCGTTGAGTGTGATTTCTCCACTTCCTCTAGGCCCAGGAATTACATAGGTTTCAAGACGAGCGCCATTATTATTATTCACCACTTGAATCTTTTCTCCCTCCACCATATTAGCGGCATCAAGCAAATCTTCATCTATCGTAATGCTGCCAACATAGTTGAGCTTAGCACCCGTTACTTTAACTCTGTGTATTTTAGATTTTACTACGTGTATTAACATGTTAGCAAAGATATATGAAATTCAGAAGCATGAATTCTGAATTCAAAGAAATTAACTTAGTTTTTGGTTGTCTATTAAACGAACTTCTCCAGAAAATGCAGCAATAAAAGCACGATAGGCATTTCCTTTTCGTTTGCGCTTTACTGTTTTTAACGTTTTTTCGTTTGCAATCTCAAAATATTCGAGTTTCAAACTGCTCTCCTTAAAACAATTTGCAACCATCGTATTGATTTGTGAAATTGATTTTTCTCTGAAGTGTTTTGCCGCCATTCTCAAGCACTTGTTAAGTATTGCAGCTGCTTCTAATTCATGCGCACTTAGTCTTTTGTTGCGAGAACTCATCGCTAACTTAGTAGGTTCTCTTAAAGTTGTGCACCCTATAACGTCTACTGGGAGCTTATCTATTGCTACCATTTTTCTTACAATTTGTAATTGCTGAAAGTCTTTTTCTCCAAAGTAGGAGTTGTGAGGTTGAACCGCTTTAAACAATAACGATACTACGGTTCCTACACCGTCAAAATGCCCATGCCTATGTTTTCCTTCCATTTCTATAGCAATGCTACCGAAGTTATATGAGTTAGAAATGACATGGTTGTTGTAAAGTTCTTTGGCTTTTGGCGCATACACAAATATAGTTCCTTGTAACGTTTCAAGAAGTGCTACGTCTTTACTAAGCGTACGTGGATAGTTTATAAGATCACCTTCATTGTTGAATTGAGTAGGGTTTACAAAAATGCTTACCACTACACAATCATTTTCATTTAAAGCTTGGCGCACCAGTGATAAATGACCCTCGTGTAAGGCTCCCATTGTGGGAACAATACCAATTTTTTTTGAAACCCTATATGGATCCAAAGCGGCAGACAAGGTTTTATTTTCAGTAAAGACGTTCATAGTTGGTTTTTAAAGTGAAAGCAAAATTAAGATATTGAAAGCAATCTGCATAAATTTTCGTAATTTTGTGCGTTTAACACAAAGTACATTAAAGCAAAGATTGTATGAAAGATAAGAGAGTGTTGTATGTTTCTTCAGAAGTAATACCATATCTACCAGAAACCGAGATTTCGTCCATGTCGTTTGAAGCACCAAAAATGGTGAACAATAACGGGGGTCAGATACGTATATTTATGCCTCGTTATGGTAATATAAATGAGCGGAGACATCAATTACATGAGGTAATTCGCTTGTCTGGTATGAATCTTGTTATTAACGATTTAGACATGCCGTTAATTATTAAAGTAGCGTCTATACCTAAAGAGCGCATGCAGGTTTACTTTATTGATAATGAAGATTACTTTAAACGTAAGGCAACCTATGCAGATGAGGAAGGAAACTTTTTTAAAGACAATGATGAGCGTGCTATTTTCTTCGCCAAAGGTGTTATTGAAACTGTAAAAAAATTAAACTGGTCCCCTGACATTATTCATGTTCATGGTTGGTTGGCTTCTTTTTTACCTCTTTATTTAAGAAATTACTACGGTAATGAGCCTTTGTTTGAGAATAGTAAAATAGTAACATCGGTATATAACCAAGGTTTCAATGGGACGTTAAACGCTGAAGTTTCTAATAAAATCAAGTTTGATGCTATAGAAGACGAAGCCTTAACACCTTTAGACAATCCAACTTTTGAAAATGTAATGAAAATAGCTATTAATAACTCAGATGCAGTTATTATTGGTTCAAAAGATATTTCAGAAGAGTTAGAAACCTATATAGAAAGTATTGATAAGCCTGTTCTTCCATACCAACAGATGGAAGATATGGAGCGAGAATACTTAGATTTTTACAAAACAAAAGTATTAGGCGAATAATATACTTTTAGAAATAGCGTATGAAGATTAAGAATGCATTGCCAAAACTTTTGGTAGTATTGAGTGCTGTTATATTGATGGCATCTTGTGAAGAAGATTTAGGAACAATAGGCTCTGAAGTTATAGGAGATCAAGATGTAAACGCTACTCTAGATGCGTCTAGGACGATACGCTCTTACAGCAAAAAACTAGAGGCAGTTCAAACCAATGGTTTGCAAACAAATCAATTAGGCCTATATAACGACCTTGTTTATGGTATGTCAAAGGTTAACTTACTAGCGCAAGTGGTACTTGAAAGCCCAAACCCTGTTGTTAATTTTCTTCCTCAACTAGATAGCGTTGTATTGTATATTCCCTATTTTAGTGAGGAAGCTACAGACGATGAAGATATCACCGCCTATGTTTTAGACTCTATCTACGGAAACACCCCTATGGATATTTCTATATTTGAATCTAACTACTTTTTGAGAGACTTTGATCCAAATTCTGGGTTTGAGGATATTCAAAGTTATTACAGCAATCAAAATGACTTATTTGAAAGTTTTAAGGGAGAACTAATTTATGCTGTCACTGATTTTTTACCTTCAAACGAAAGCTACACAGAAACTATTATAGAGGCAGATGACGCTGGAGACAACACCTCTATGAATAGTGTTGTAGCTCCAGGTATTCGCTTCCAGTTGCCAAAACAGTTTTTTGAAGATAAAATCTTGAGTATGGAAGGAACTCCAGAGCTGTTAAATAATAATAACTTTAGAGAGTATTTTAGAGGCTTATTTTTTGAAGTAAACGGAACAGATACAAATTTAATTAAGTTTGACATGACTGATGCCAGACTAGATATTTATTTTACATCACAGTTTGATGAACCAGACATTATCGGTGAAACTACAGAAAGAGAAGAAAAAAAAATAACCTTACTCTTCAATGCCATTAATGTAAATGTGTTTGAAAATCAATTAAGTCCTCAAATACAGAGTGAGCTTATGAATCCCGACGAAGTAAACGGTGCTGATAAATTATACGTAAGAGGAGGAGAAGGTATTGTTACTGTTGTAGAGCTGTTTGGAGAGGACAATGATGGTAATGGAGTTGCAGATGAATTGGATGAAATACGTCAAAACAACTGGTTGATTAATGAAGCTAACCTTATATTCTACGTAGACAAAGATGCTGTCCCTGGCGGGTCTCAAGAGCCTGAGAGGTTAATGGTTTACGATATAGAAAATGGAAGGTTGCTTGCAGACTATACCTTAGATACAACATCTGGAGAAACAGAACAAGTAGATTCTTATACGACGCATCTTGGCAGATTAGTAAGAGATAGTGAGGGCAGAGGAGATTATTACAAACTTAGAATCACAAACCATTTAAGTCGTTTAATACATCAAGATTCTACCAATGTAAAGCTTGGTGTTATTGTTTCTCAAAATGTAGCAGTCCCAACATTTCAAAATGTGATAAATACAACAACAGCTAATAAAGAATTTAGTGAGCAAGTTCCATCTAGTAGTGTTATGAGCGTTGAAGGCACCATATTATATGGAAATACTGCAGCAGATGAGACAAAAAGATTGAAACTTCAAATTTATTACACAAAATCTAATTAAAGCATATGTGTGGAATTGTAGGCTATATAGGTCATAGAGAAGCGTATCCAATTATCATAAACGGATTAAAACGGTTGGAATATAGAGGCTATGATAGTGCAGGAATAGCATTGTACGACGGCACAGAAATACAGTTAGCTAAAACAAAAGGGAAAGTAGTTGATCTAGAGGAGCGAGCCAATGGCAGCATTTCAAAAAAAGGAACACTAGGTATAGGACATACACGCTGGGCTACACATGGCGTGCCAAATGACGCTAATTCACATCCGCATTACTCAAATAGTGGTGATTTAGTTATAATACATAACGGGATTATTGAGAATTACTCTTCTATAAAGAAAGAATTAATAAATAGAGGATATACCTTCCATTCTGACACAGATACAGAGGTATTAGTAAATCTTATTGAAGAGATTAAAAAGAAAGAAGGCGTTAAATTAGGAAAGGCAGTTCAACTTGCTTTAAACCAAGTTGTTGGAGCTTATGCTATTGCCCTATTTGATAAAAATAAACCAAACGAAATTATAGTTGCAAAATTAGGAAGTCCCTTAGCTATAGGGGTTGGTGAAGACGAGTTTTTTATAGCTAGTGATGCGTCTCCATTTATTGAATTTACCAACAATGCTATTTACCTTGAAGACGAAGAAATGGCAATTATACGCCGCGGAAGAGACATTAGGATTCGTAAGATCAAGAATGATAAAATGGTAAAACCTTTTGTACGAGAGCTTAAATTAAACATTGAGCAAATTGAAAAAGG
>JBLHII010000002.1:0-41264 GCA_047616265.1 Minisyncoccia bacterium | reverse complement strand
CTAAGGCAGTAACAGTATCTACAAAAAATCTAGAAACAACATCTAAATCTGGAATTGTACCGGCAATAGCACCATACAACATAGCCTTATTACCAACTTTTTTCCCTAACACTGCTTCACCAACAGCGGCTCCTAATACAATTTGTGTTAGTGAATCCATGCTAGTTTACAATCCCCATTTTTTTTAATAAAAAAGAGGCGTTCATATTTTGGCAAATTCCTTTTTTAAAGGTGTAATCAAAATACAGCTCGTCATGTTCTATCCGTGCATCAAAATAATAGTTTTCTATTTGTGTATGGGTGTTTGCTGTTTCACATAAGCTCAAGTCGTGTGTTGCAATAATACCTGTAGCCTTACTCTGTACAAGTTTTTCAATAAACTTCTTGGATCCTCGGGCTTTATCTTCACTATTTGTTCCTTTTAAAATTTCGTCTAGAATGATAAAGTAGGTGTCTTTTTCTATAGCGTCTACAATATACTTTAGTCGTTGTAGTTCGCTAAAAAAGTAAGACGCATCCTCTGTCAAGTTATCGGTGGTTCGCATGCTTGTAATTAACTTGATGGGGGTATATTGAGATTGTGATGCCCGAGTTGGCAAGCCCATATTGGCCATTACGATTTGCAAAGCCACTGTTCTTAAGAAGGTGCTTTTTCCAGCCATATTGGCCCCTGTTATAATAAAAAATTGTCCTGCATCTATCTGCATCGTGTTTGAAACAGCACGCTGAGGATCTAATAAAGGATGTGCTGCTGCTTGCATGTCTAGAATAGATGCTCCTTCTGTGATGCTTGGATATGTTTGCAATGGATGATTAAAAGCATAGGCGCCCAAAGTGTTATACCCATCAAAAAAATGAAGTACTTCAAACCAATTTGCGACCTCCTCTTTATGCGCCATGATCCATTGTTCTATATGGTGACTTACACGCATATCTCGTAGCATAAAACCATTGGTCAAGACACCAATTAAGATATTGTTACGCTGGTCTAAACTACTAAGGTATCTAGAAAATATTTGCAATACAGCAGATGCTTTTTGACCTGACACCCTTATTTTTTTCTTTTGGTCTTGGAGTAATGATGCCTTAAAATCTTGTGTTTCTATTTGAGTAATTAGTTTATAATACTGCTCAAAGGTACTATGTATTTGCGCGGTGTGTGTGGCGAGTTTATTGACTTTTTTTATGAAAAATCCTGAAATAAGGAGCCCTATTAAAAACCATCCGAAAAGCGCGTAGCCGCTTATTAAACCAAAAAAATAGGATGCAATACACACGCCAGATATAACAGAAAAAAGCGTGCTCAGTAATGGAATTTGTTTTGGAACAAAAACCTCATATGCTTTTAACCAAGCAATGACTGTTTTGGTCTTAGTTTTGGTGTGCACCAAAGAAGCTACTGCAGCAAATTGCTGCCTCCAATCTGGCAATGATGCTAGTTCTTTTATTGCTTCTTGTTTTTGGGGTATTTCTAAAATATCATTACGGGTAAGTAATGCCCCAAAAGCATCGGTACCGCTTTGCAAACTAGTTCTGTTTGTGTATTGAAAAAAACTACCCACACCAAATAAATCTATGTCATGACTATACCCATGTGTTGGATCTTGATATTGACTCCCCGTTTCAAAGTCATGAAAATCTCTCTGTAGAATTTTCACCTCTTTTTCATTAATGCCAATGAGCTGTAATAAAAGGTCCCGTTTGTATTTTATATCTTGATGGCGCGCTATTAAAAACAGGAAAAGTGCAAGCCCTAAGACTACAACAATAGCGACTCCTTTTGTATTTCCGAAGAAAGAATACACTCCAAAAATTAGGGCAATAAAAACAACTAAACGAAGGATACTAGACAGCACTAACTTATTTTGTAGTGTAGCAATTTGTCCAGAATAGGAGGTGATTTTTTCTGTATAAAAGGACTTTGGGTCAATCATAGAATCATGCTATTTTATATAACACAGGCCTGCTTGGAGCTGCATCATTTTCAAAGGGTGCTACTTGTAAATTTAACACATAAGCCCCGTCTTTAACAGTGTCTGGCACATAGACAAACTCTGTTATTGTAGCCTCTTTTCTTGGAGCTTCAGGAATATTCCAAAAAGCTTTGTGCGCCAATAAGGCACCGTCATCTTTTTCTTTGTCTACAGAAGGCAAGTCAATAAGTAAATGCTGTACGCCTAAATCTCTCAAAAAGGCAGCTGCCTTATGATCTAGATAAGGCCAGTTGGTATTGGAGTATTTTCTTGATGTCTTATCTCCTGTATTAGGCAGGGTTCTTATAACAACAGCCTGAGCATTTGTGTTCTGTAGTTTCCTTGAAATGTCCTCCAACCTCAGCACATGATCTTCTCCAATTAATGTAGGAGTAATGGTTATTATTTCGGCTATAAAAAAAAAGGTTGACAGGGCATCATTAACCGAGTAGAATGTATTAGTAATATGTCCTAAACATTCTGTATGAGTTCCGTGCGCATGTGGATTAAAAGAAATATTATTAAAATTTACAGCGGCACCTTGGCTTACTTTTCCGACCCAGTCTCCCAATTTTACAGGAGAAATATCAGGCTTTCCAATATACCAAGCCAAAGGGTTACTTGGTGTATCTGTTAGCACAATAGAAATATCTAGTGGGGTTAAAAGATCTATTGTGAATGAAGTATTATTTGATTTTATGGTGGCTAACATAGCGTTATTTTTGCAGCATAAATATACAACTCTCTTGCGTTTTATCAAAGAATTAATGCGCCAATGAACCGGTTATTAAGGTGCGCAAGGTTTCCAATAACAAAGGAATTGATATCGGTAGTAGAGACTAGTCGGTAATCATAAACAAATCTGCGGCAATTCCATCGCTTAAGAATTTTCCTTTCTTGGTTGCTTTAATAAAATCTCCGTCTTCAACCAACAAGTGGGTTTCAAGATGTTGCTGCATGTTTTGTTTTAAATAAGATTGAAAATGAGAACCAAAAAGCACTCCTATTTCACTCTTGGATATGCCTGCAGCAGTGCGTAAGCGCGTCATAATGTATTCATTGTATTGATTTTCTTGGCTAAGAATCTCAGAGGTTAGAGGAAGATCTCCCGCCTCAATACTTTTTATATACAAGGCGTTGTTTGATACATTCCACCTTCTTGAAACAACATCATAGCTATGTGCAGAGGGGCCAACGCCCAAGTAAGGTTTTCTTTTCCAATACGATGAATTGCTTTGAGACTCCCATCCTGGAATACAAAAATTTGAAAACTCATAATTATGATATCCAACAGCCTCTGTCTTTTCAAGTAAGATGCTGTGATGTTCCTGAGCAATAGCATCTTCAATAGGGCGTATGATTCCCTTTTTAATAAAACGCTCTAAAGCGGTTTTAGGTTCAACGGTTAATACATAACAAGAAATATGCGGCACCCCTAAAGACAATGCCTTTTCTATGTTTTCTTGCCATCGCTCACTTGACATGTTTGGAATACCATACATTAAATCAATGCTTATATTCTTAAAATACTTTTTGGCTTTTACAATACACTGAAGTGCTTCTGTTTGATTGTGAGCCCTATTCATGAGTTTTAAATCTTCTTCAAAAAAAGATTGTATGCCTATAGAAAGCCTGTTTATTTGAGAACTCGCTAATGAAGCTACTGTTGCATCTGTTAGGTCATCTGGGTTGGCCTCTAGTGTGATTTCTGGTGTATCTGAAACCGTAAAATGTGTATAAACGGTTTCTAAAATAAGATCAATTTCTTGAGGTGTTAACAAACTAGGAGTTCCTCCACCAAAGTAAATGGTCTCTATGGTTTGGGTGAGTTCTTGTTTGCGAAGCAATAGTTCTCTGCAAATAGCAGCAACCATCGCGTCTCGTTTCTTCAAGGATGTTGAGAAATGGAAGTCACAATAATGACATGCTTGTTTGCAAAAAGGAATGTGGATGTAGATGCCCGCCATGATGAATACAGAATTACTTTTTTACTCGTTTTTCATTCTGTTGAACAAAACTAGACCATCCCGAGTAGCTTTTACCCGTTCCAACAGTTTTACCACTATTGTAAAAATGACAAACTGCAGCGGCCAATCCATCTGTACTGTCTAAATTTTTAGGTAATTCTTTTAGGCCTAAAACACTCTGCAGCATCTTTGCCACTTGTTCTTTGGAGGCATTCCCATTTCCTGTGATGGCCATTTTTATTTTCTTAGGCGCGTACTCTGTGATAGGAATATCCCGAGACAATCCTGCAGCCATAGCGACCCCTTGGGCACGCCCTAATTTCAACATAGATTGTACGTTTTTACCAAAGAAAGGAGCTTCAATAGCAATCTCATCTGGGTGGTAGGTATCAATGAGTTCTATCGTGCGTTCAAAAATAAGTTTGAGCCGTTTGTAGTGATCGTCATACTTAGAAAGCTGCAACTCATTAAGCTGCAAGAATTCCATTTTTTTACCAACCACTTTGATAAGCCCAAAGCCCATAATAGTGGTTCCTGGATCAATGCCTAATATGATATTCTCTGTTGTACTCAATGCTTTTTTGTTGATCTAATAAACGTTTAACAGCTACCGTTCTTGATAAAGATGGGTTTGTTTAAACACAAACCTAGCAATAGTTATTGGGCTTATCGTTGTGTTCGACTGCTATCTTACAAATTTAAACAATATCTCTACGGCACCCTAAAGCTTTTACTACTTGCTGAGACGTTTGAGTATAATTACTTTGTTTGTAAAACAACCGGCAATTTAAAAGCCACTGCAACCGGAACCCCTCTTTTATGTGCAGGTGACACAGATGGTATGCTGTCTACACTTTGTTGAATCCAGGTAGATACGTCTGGAAATGTTAGCCCGGTAATAGAATCCATCTCAATGGAATTTACGGCAATGGCACCTTTTTCTGAAACAGCAATAGTAACCCATAGTGTGTCTCTGATAGTACGTGTGCTTACAAACTGTTTTGAGCTAAATCCTGCATATATTTTTGATATCAATGTGGTCTCGAAACAGGTCTTACTTGCTGCTTTTTCAGTAATCTCCTGACATGAATTAAAATTTGGAAATTGATCTACATCATCCCAAGAAATGGTTTTCATTTCTTCTTTATAAAATGTGTCTGAAGAAATTTTATCCATTTCAAAGTACTGGCAAGAAGCCATTGTAAATACTACTAAAACATACAACGTATATTTCATGATGTTGAAATTATAATTCCGAAGTTGAAAAATACACATTTTGTGGCGATACCCTAATGTGTTCTTGGATTAATCTTCCTTATCTATGGCTCGCATATTAGTAAGAAATCGGTTGTGCTCTTTTGGCGCTAAAAAAAGCCGCTCCAAAAGAGCGGCTAAAACAATATGTATATATTGTTATTTTATTATAGCGTTCCGCGCCTTGCTTGCTGTCTTTCTATAGCTTCAAACAAAGCTTTAAAGTTTCCTACACCAAAAGATTGTGCTCCTTTGCGTTGAATAACTTCAATAAACATGGTAGGTCTATCTACTATGGTATTGGTGAAAATTTGAAGTAAATATCCTTCTTCATCACGATCAATTAAAATACCATGTTTTTTAAGAACTTCAATGTCTTCATCAATTTCTCCTACACGCTCAAGCACATCATCATAATAAGTCTCCGGCACGTATAAAAACTCGACACCGCGATCCCGCATAGCAGATACCGTTGCAACGATATCATCTGTTGCTAGCGCTAAGTGTTGCACACCTGGCCCGTTATAAAAATCTAGATACTCTTCAATTTGTGACTTCTTTTTTCCTTTGGCTGGCTCATTAATAGGAAACTTTATGCGGCCATTTCCATTGCTCATTACCTTACTCATAAGCGCTGTGAAATCTGTAGCAATATCATCATCAGCAAAAGAAATAATTTGTGCAAAGCCCATGGTTTTAGCATAAAACTCACACCATTTATTCATTTCTCCCCAGCCTACATTTCCTACAATATGATCTACAAACTTTAAACCTACAGGCTCAGGATTATAATGTGATTCCCATTTAGTAAATCCTGGCAAAAAGAGGCCGTCATAGTTTTTACGTTCAATAAACAGGTGGACGGTTTCCCCGTAGGTATAGATACCAGATTTAATCACATACCCGTGGGCATCTTCTTCGCGCGTAGGCTCCATAAAAGGTTTTGCACCTCGCTTTGTGGTCTCTTCAAAAGATTTGGTGGCGTCATCTACCCACAAAGCAACAACTTTTGCTGCATCACCATGCAAATTGATATGCTCGTTAATAACCCCGTCTTTGTTAAGTGGCGTAGTTAAAACCAATCTAATTTTATCTTGTCTTAGCACATAAGAAACACTGTCTTTTCGACCTGTTTCTAAACCTGCATAGGCTTCACTTTGAAAACCGAAGGCTGTTTTATAAAAATATGCAGCCTGCTTTGCGTTGCCCACATATAGTTCTACATAATCGGTACCCAATAATGGTAAAAAATCTTCTGCTTCGTCAAAGAGTTTACGCAAGGAATACTCTGTGTTTTGTAAGTCTTTTAACTTCTTAATCTCTGCTGCCATAATGTGTGGTTTTTAGGCGAGTAACTCTAAAGAAGTGAGTTACTTTCTTAGTGCAAATATCTATAATAATTTTGAGACTTCAATTGCTAGAAAGAAATGGTATTTCAAAAAGAGGATTTCTACTGCCTAATGAAACAAAAAACATATAAATATGGACACTAAAATCAATTTTAGTGAACGGCTTTTGATATTAAAAAGATACATTTGCGCTTTAATTTTTACTTCTGAGATATTATGTTAAAAGCAGTACTTTTTGATATGGATGGTGTGATTGTAGACACAGAGCCTTTGCACCGAAAAGCTTATTTTTTAATGTTTAATGATATGAGTATAGATGTCACAGAATCAATGTATACTAAATATACAGGCCAGTCTACCCTGAACATTTGTAAGCAATTAGTGGCTTATTTTAACATTCCTTCAGCACCTGAAACACTCGTAGCTATAAAAAGAAAACATTTTAAATATTTGTTTGAAAATGACACCTCGCTACAATTGCTTGATGGAGTATTAGACCTTATTCAAAACTACTACAACCATGGCCTTACTTTAGTACTGGCTTCGTCTGCATCAATGCCTAATATTAATCGCATTTTTGAACGCTTTGACCTAGACCAATACTTTGTGGCTAAATTAAGTGGCGCAGATTTAAAAGAAAGCAAGCCGCATCCAGAAATTTTCATTAAGGCTGCGGAAGCTGCAGGACATCCTAGAGCGCAATGTATGGTTATTGAAGATTCTAGTAATGGAATTAAGGCAGCTAATGACGCAGACATCTTTGTTGTTGGCTACGACAGCAAACACTCTACAGATCAAGACTACAGCAACGCTAATAAAGTGGTGAGTTCATTCACAGAAATTCATTATCAAACAGTAGCCGAACTCTTTTAAAGTAAAACCCTTACTATAAAGCGGAGAAGCCTCCGCAATGTGATTAGCACCTTTTGATATCAACCCACGTATCTCAATCAGGATTACATAGCACTGAATAGCTTATTATTCAGTTTTTCATTCTTATGTTTTTATTAGCTACTTACGAAAACTTTTTGCTTCGACTTTACATATCCAAAGAATAAGATATACGCATAACACGCTACTACTAGGAAAAAAGCAACTTTAAAGCCAATATTGTCTGACAACAACCCATATAAAGGCGGGATAATTGCACCACCAACAATAGCGGTACACAACAATCCAGAAGCTTGTGGTTTTAAATCTCCTTGTCCTTCTATGGTTAGTGTGAAAATAGTTGGAAACATAATTGAATTAAATAGTCCCACTGCTAATATCGTCCACATAGCAACCAACCCTGTTGTGCTTATAGACACTAACAACATTGTAATTGCTAAAGAGGCAAAAATAGCTAGTACTTTTCCTGGTTTAATAATACGGGTTAAATATGCCCCTACAAAACGGCCTACCATTGCCCCACTCCAATATAAAAATACAAATGCACCTACAATTGCTTTAGGATCTACATTGGCTAATTCTTTTCCGATAACACTAGAGGCAAAAGAATTCATTATGCTACTCTCTAAAATAACAGACGCTAAGTTCATGTCCATAAAATACAAGACTAAGAAACTACCAATAGAAACCTCTGCTCCTACATACACAAAAATACCAACAACACCCATCATAACATATTTGTTCTTAAACAACTTACCATACCCTCCTTTTGGACTTTCCTCTAGAATTTTGGGAAGTTTAATAAATACAAACAACACTGCTAACACAGCAATACATCCAGCTAATATTATAAAAGGAGAAGAGACTGCTGCAGCTTCACCTATATAATAATTTTCTTGGTCTACTTTTGGAAGAATCGCAATTGCTTCACTAGACATAATGGTGTCACTTAACAAAAAGGATGCGCCTATAATAGGTGCAATAGCGGCTCCCAAAGAGTTAAAAGCCTGTGATAAATTTAACCTGCTAGAAGCGCCAGCCTCTCCTCCTAAAACAGCCACGTAAGGATTGGCAGCAACTTGCAGAATCGTAATTCCAGCAGCTAAGGTAAAATACCCTACGATAAATACTAGAAAAATACGTTCAGAAGCAGCGGGTGAGAACAAAACACAACCCACAGCCATAACCGCAAGCCCTAACACAATACCTTTTTGATATCCTATTTTTGAAAGCAACCAACCTGCGGGTACAGAAAACACAAAAAAGGCTCCAAAAAAAGCAAATTGCACTAACACTGCTTGAAAGTTTGATAATTCAAACACATCTTTGAGCCTTGGTATTAGACTATCTACTAACACGGTAATAAAACCCCACAAAAAAAAGAGTATTGTAACAATTATAAATGCAGATGCGTACCTTTTTTTATCCTTCATAATTTATTTTTTATTATAAAAATCTGGGGTTGTGGTCGTATTTTTTCCGTCTTGATAAGTCGTTGTCATAAAACCTTTGTGAATTGAATATGCGCCTGTCTCTCCTTTTTTATTAACAGCAATATATCCTACTTGAAAGTCTTCAAAGTTAGGTGTTTTTTCTATAATTCTTAGTATTGCTTCCTCACAAGCTTGTTGGGGAGATTTTCCTTGTCTCATTAACTCTACAATCAAATAACTTCCAACAGTTTTCAGCACTTCTTCTCCTAAGCCTGTTGCGGTAGCCGCCCCTATTTCGTTATCAACAAAAAGTCCAGACCCAACAATAGCAGAATCTCCCACACGCCCAGCCATTTTATAAGCCAAACCACTTGTAGTACACCCTCCAGATATTGTTCCGTGTTTATCAATGGCTAACATGCCGATGGTGTCATGGTTTTCAATGTTAATAATAGGGTTGTATTTGGAGGTTTTCCTCCAGTTTTCCCATGCTGTTTTTGATTTATCTGTTAATAGATTTTCTCTTTTAAAACCCTGAGAAACAGCAAATTCTTCAGCCCCTATTCCAGCTAAGATAACGTGAGGTGTATCCTCCATTACCTTTTTTGCGACAGCAATTGGATGCATAATATTTTGCATACACAACACCGCGCCATAATCCCCTTTTTCATTCATAACACAGGCATCCAGCGTAACGCGTCCCTCTCGATCTGGAAGGCCACCAATACCCACAGACTGTCCTTCGGCATTTGCTTCTTCTACACCACAACCAGCAATAACTGCATCTAAAGCAGAGCTTCCTTCTTGTAATGATTGCCATGCCTTTTTGGTAGACTCCTTGACATTCCAGGTAGCAATAACAACGGGCAATGATGGGCTTGTTGTTGTTGGATCTAAAATAGCCCCCTCGCTTTGTGAGCTACTTACACTCGCAGCAACAGTACTTCCTAAGGCTGTTATTCCAACAGTGCCTAATGCTGCTTTTTTTAAAAAATTTCGTCTTTTCATGGGCTTATTTTATCTCTATTTCATCAACAAAAATCCAAGCCTTACCATTAAAAGGGTGCCCAAGGTGCCATTGTGGAACATCTCCTAAGTTTTTAGCTTTAAGCTTTATAAAGTGTGCTTCTTGATTTGTTTTAAATACAATCGTTTTTATAAGAGCATCCTCACTTGGAAGTGCTGCTTCTATTTTTTGCACACCAATAGACCTGTACTTTTCTCCGTCTAGAGAGACCAAACATTCGACCTCGGTAGGGTAAAAAATCCAACTGCGCTGTTCTTGCAAGAAGTTTGTTTTAATTTCTGAAATTTTCTTTTTTATTCCTAAATCTACCACAACATCAAGGTCAACATCACTATACCCTTGCCATGCTCCCGTTCTAAAATCTAGTGCCCCTTTAATGCCGTCAATCAAGGCATCTTTACCACTAGCGCTGTACTCATTGGCGTATTGGGTATTTAATGTAATACTCACATTTGGATCTATCTTAAAAAACTGCGTACTTAATACACCACTTTTTTTACCCTCTTTTTGGGCGTATGTTTTAATTAACACAGATTCTGAAATAGCAATGACAGCTTCATATTTAGTAAATTTTCCTTCATCTATGCTGTAATAAATGTCTGCATCAGCATCAGCAACACCAAGGGTGATACTCGTTTTGTTTTTAAAAGTCACCGCGCCGGTTGCAATAAAAGGAGTCAACAAGATTTGATGTTCCTTTATCTCTGTTGTTGGTATTTGGTGGTCTTTTGTACCCCAAGCACTCGGGCTATTAGTCATTTCAAAGACCAAGTGTCCCCCCGCTATAATTTCAGCATGATAGACATAAGACCTGTTAAGTGTTTTACCGTTTAAGGTAGCAGATTTAATGTAGAAATTTTCAGCAGAAACACCATTGGCTTGTACCGTAAATTGTTTTCCATCTTCTAGATTAATAGTTGCTTTTTCGAACAAGGGGGAGCCTATAATATATTCATTACTTCCCGGGGTTACAGGATAAAATCCTAATGAACTAAATATGTACCAGGCGCTCATTTGCCCACAATCTTCATTGCCGCTCACACCCTCTGGAGTATTTGAATACAGCTTGGTTAAGACTTCTCTCACAATACGCTGTGTATTGCTTGGTTGGTTAACAAAGTTGTACAAATATGCCATATGATGGCTAGGCTCATTCCCGTGAACATATTGCCCTATCAGCCCTGTAATATCTGGTTGCTTTCGTCCTGAAGTTTCTTCTTTAGCAGTAAATAAATTATCTAAATGTTGAGCTAGCTTTTCTTTACCTCCCATTAATTGCATCAAGCCAGAAATATCTTGTGGTGCATACAAACTATATTGCCATGCATTGGCTTCGGTATAATTAAAGTTTACCTCATAAGGATCAAAGGGTCCAAACCATGTATTGTTAAATCGTCCTTGCATAAAACCTGTGCTCGGGTTAAACATGTTTTTATAATACTGTGCCCGCTCACTAAATTGTTTAAACATACGTTCATTACCCATTTTATGAGCCATCTGTGCAATGGTCCAATCATCATAGGCATACTCAAGGGTTTTGGAAACACTTTCACTTTCAATTTCAACAGGAACAAAACCAACCTCTTTATACGATTCTAGCCCTAGCTTATCTTGCATGGCGCTATGTATCATAGCCTCTAAAGCCTTATTCACATCATACCCCGTAATGCCTTTAAGATATGCATCTGCAATAACAGGCACTGCATGATACCCTATCATACACCCCGTGTAATTGGCGCTTAAATCCCAAATAGGCATAATGCCGCCCTCGTCATATTTTGCCAAGAATGTATTAATGAAGTCATTGGTGCGTTCTTGTTCTATGAGGGTATATAAGGGGTGTGCTGCTCTATAGGTGTCCCAAAGAGAAAATACCGTGTAATAATCAAAGTCTTGTGTGGTGTGAATTTTCAAATCCATCCCTCTGTAACGCCCATCTACATCTTGATATATGTTGGGAGCTATCATGGTGTGATACAATGCAGAATAAAAGGTATGAAGATTTTCCTTGTTGGCATCTTCTACAATGATTTTCTCTAATTGGTGTTCCCAGGTTACCGATGCCTCTGTTTTAAGTATCTCAAACGTTTTAGAACCTATTTCCGCTTCTCTGTTTTTTTGAGCACCTGTAACATCTACTGCCGAAATACCTACCGAAATATAAACGGGTTCATTCTTTGGATTTATAAATTGCATTGCGCATTTTCTTGCTCCTGGAATGCCCTGTACTGGTGGAGATTCAAGCATATCGATAAAAGGATGAGATGTTTTTATACTAAAAAACAATCGTTGATCTGTTGCCCATGCTTCTGAAAATCTAAATCCTTGAATTTCTGTATCTGAAATAATTTTAATGTTAGCGTCTAAAACTTTATCCCGGTGTACTAAATCTAAGATCATCACTTGATTGTCTGCACTGGGGTATTGATATTTATGCATCCCCGCTCTTTCTGTAACGGTCAATGCTACATCAATGTCGGTTTCCTCTAAATGTACTTTATAATACCCCGGTGCAGCTTCTTCTGTTTCATGAGAAAATGTTGATCCATAGCCTTTTTCGCCATTAGCACCATTATTAAAATTAATAGCATTGGTTGGCATTAATAAAACATCTCCATAATCGCTTACGCCAGTTCCACTAAGGTGTGTGTGGCTGAATCCATAAATATAATCATCACTGTAGTGGTATCCACTACACCCATCCCACCCATCAAGGCGTGTGTCTGGGCTTAGCTGTACCATCCCAAAAGGCATGGTTGCGCCAGGATACGTATGCCCATGACCCCCTGTGCCTATAAAAGTATTTACATAACTAGTGAGGGGTGTTTTATTTGCTGAAGCGGGGGTAATTTCTTTTTGAGCACAGCCTACTATTAGAAATGCGACAATGAATGCAAAAACAATTTTATTCATGTAGTTATATTAAAGGTGAAAAGATACAACTTTCATGATAACTTTTAAAAAACATAAACAAGCAATTTTAAGAGCTTCTTCACACGAGAGCTTAAAAATGTAATTATCTTTATCATTTCAGAAAACTCAAACTATGCTACGTTGGATTATCCCGATTGTTCTTTACATTCTTATTGACATTTATGCTTTTCAAGCCATAAAAACAATTACTAAAAATCCTTACATATACGGTATATACATAGTGAGCTCTGTTACTATAGTAGCACTTTTTATTTACGCAATCACATCTGGAGAGGCGCGAACCGACCCTAAAATGATGTATATTTTTGGTATTTTTTTGGCCTTGTTTGTCCCTAAGCTCATCTCGGTTATTGCCATGCTTGGCGAAGATATTATTAGAGTTTTTGTAGGTTTGTTTTATAAAATTGGTGGCGGAAGTGACGGCTCCTTTATGCCTTCACGCCGAAAATTTGTAAGCACCGTGGCTTTGGGTGTTGCAGCGATACCATTTGCAGCCCTTTTGTACGGCATGATCAAAGGAAAATACAACTACAAAGTACTACAATACACCCTAGAATTTGAGGATTTACCAGCAGCATTTGACGGCTACAGACTTACACAAATTAGTGACATACATAGTGGTAGTTTTGACAATCCAGAAAAAGTTAGTTATGCGGTTGACCTGGTAAACCAACAACAAAGTGATCTTATTTTATTTACAGGAGATTTAGTTAATAATGTGGTGGGGGAAATGAGTGCCTGGAAAAAAACGTTTGCTGCTTTAAAAGCAAAAGATGGTGTATATTCTGTGCTAGGGAATCATGATTACGGAGACTATGTATCATGGGACACTCCAGACAAGAAAGCAGAAAACCTTGACGCATTAAAAGCACTTCAAAAGGAAATGGGATGGGACCTATTATTAAATGAAAGTAGAACCCTAGAGCGAAATGGAGAAACTATAAAATTAGTGGGAGTAGAAAACTGGGGCGAAGGTGGATTCAAAAAAGCAGGAGATTTAGAAAAAGCCTGTGAAAATGTTAGTGCCCAAGATTTTACAATTTTAATGAGTCACGATCCCTCACATTGGCAATCTCAAGTAAAAAAACATCCTAAAAACATTCAACTAACGCTTAGTGGTCATACACACGGGATGCAGTTTGGTATTGAAATACCAGGGTGGTTTAAATGGAGTCCTGTAAAGTATCGCTACCAAAATTGGGCAGGTATTTATAAAGAGTTTGGACGGTATATAAATGTAAACCGTGGCTTTGGATATTTGGGCTATCCTGGACGGGTTGGAATATGGCCAGAAGTAACTGTAATCACTCTTAAAAAGAGGGTGAAAACCGCGTAGCGCTTGTAATTTCGGTATAAATGTTATATTTGTAGTACAATTGATGCCAAAAAGAGAAACCTCATGTCAAAATTTGGAGAAATTATTGAAACTAACATTCCAGTCTTACTCGACTTTTATACCGAGTGGGATGAGGCTTGTAAAGCGATGCATCCTGTCCTTCGAGATGTCGCAGCAGCCCTTGGGGACAAAGCTCGCGTTATTAAAATTGACGTAGAAAAAAACGGCGAACTTGCCAAAGCCCTTCGTGTAAAAGGCCTACCAACACTTATGATTTATAAAGAAGGTGAAATGAAATGGCGACAAAGCGGAGAGCAAGATGCCAACACTTTAATTGGCTTGGTGCAAGAATACATATAACACTTAGGTAACCTTAGGTGTCAAAAAATCAAATCATTCCTACTATAATGATAGTGATTTACATTTCCACCCCTGCTGTTTGCAGTGTGCCAGTACTTCTGGTAAGACGTATTTTAGGTTTTTAAATGCTTTTAGACTGTCGTGAAAGACAATAATACTTCCAGGCTTGATGTGTTTTAATACATTTGTCAAACACGCTTCTTTAGAAATGTTCTCATCGTAATCTTTGCTTAAAACACTCCACATTACAATGGTGTACCCTTGCTTTTGCAATGCAGCAGATTGACTAAAAGAGATTTTACCATACGGAGGACGAAACAACCCCGAAAATGTCGGATGATGTACCTTGAATGCTGCAGAGCACGCCACTACGTCTTTTATGTAGCTAGTAGTGGTAGTTTTCCATCCGTTATAATGATGAAAGGTATGGTTTCCTATAGCATGCCCTGCATCTAGTACTTTTTGAAATACATCAGGATGTTTTTTTACGTTGTCTCCAATACAAAAAAAAGTGGCCTTGGCCTTAAAAATTTCAAGTTGCTCCAATACCCATGGACTTACTTCTGGGATAGGACCGTCATCAAAAGTGAGGTATACGCTATTAGTTTGGCTAGGATACGCCCAAATTCGTTTCGGAAATAACCGAGTCAAAAATTTGAGGACGTATATCATATGTTACATTTTCAGAATAAATACTACTTATCAGCACTTTCTAACAAATCTAACAAGCTAGCGTCTACTGGAATTTCATTGTTTTGCTCTTCTGTTGTGTCATTCCCTACATTAATTCCCTCATCTGGAGAATATAAATATGGAAATAATTTAATATATCCATTAAATTTTATAGCTTCCTTCTCTGCATAGCCCCTGCTATCCTCATCAACCAAAACAGTAACAATAGCCCTGTATCGCTCCATATCTGTATAGATTTCTCTACGCATATCTATTTGCTCCTTGGTTTTAAAGCTACTAAAGTAGAGTAGTTTTTCTTGATACACCACAGCCAATTCTTCATAGATTCCACGGGCTTTTGCTGGTTGGTTTACCTTATAGTATCCAAGCATATAAGGCTCTAGTAATGAGTAAAATGCAAATGTGTCTATTGGCATTTTCTCCATGGCTAGATCTAGAATGTCTGTAGCTTTCTCTAGTTTATTTTCATTTAGTAACGTTTCAGCAATTCGTGCAAGGTTGCTTCTATAGGTTAAGCCGTTTCTTCGTGTTTCTATATCGTGATATATGTCTGGATCTCCACTATTTCCCCAATCCCAATTCTTGACAATTTCATATGATTTGTCTGCGTCTACACGCCCCATATCAAAAGGATTTTCTTTGTCTACAGGTGTTTTAATAGGTACTAATTTATAGACTACTCCGTCCATTTGTAGGTAATCTTTCATCCACAAATAATCATCATCTCCAAAGCTACCACCACTAAAATAAATAGGCCGCTCCCAATTATTGTTGGCAATAATGTCTAGCATTAAGAGTCTGTTTTTGTAAATAACTTCATCCTTAATAGTTACGTCTATAAAAGGCACAATTTGATCAGCGTCTTTTAAAGCAACAACCCCATTTTTAAGAACAGCTTGCTTATCTACAGGAATCCTAAAGGTTTTGGTTGGAAAAGTATTGACTACCTGCCCGCTGCTTGGTATCTGATACATGGTTCTTGGGTCATCTGAGGCTACCCAATCCATCCACGTGCTAATATTAATGCTATCGGTATCTATTTTATTAAAAAGGACATAATCTCTTGAACCATATTTATAGTTGTCATGTGTAAGCTGAGACGGAATAGGTTCACTGTCAAAAGCTTTCTTTTTCATGTCATCTATATACCAATCTGTAGCAAACAAGGCGGTATTAATTACACGAACATCTCTTCTATAACCTTCTACATTTTGAAGGTACCATAAGGCAAAGGTGTCATTATCACCAATGGTGAAAATAATACCATTCTCTTCTATACTGTCCAGATACATGCGTGCCATGGATTGGGCAGTGTATCGATTAGATCGGTCATGATCATCCCAATTTTGAGAGGCAAGTAACACAGGTGCTCCTAGCATAGTGGCTGTTAACACAAGTGGAATAGCCACCCTAGGGCTAAGGTATTCTTTTAAGATTTCGTATAAGGCGTATACACCATAGCCAATCCAGATCGCAAATACATAAAAGCTCCCTACCAAGGCGTAATCCCGTTCTCTAGGCTCAAAGGGCCTCTCGTTTAGATATACTTTTAAGGCAAGCCCTGTAAAGAGAAAAAAGACGAGCAGAACCCAAAAGGTTTTCTTATCATATTTGGCTAAAAACAGTATTCCTAATAAGCCAATAAGTAGTGGTATGAAATAATAGGTATTCCTCGCTTTATTATCTAAAGCGTCTGTGGGGATGTTGTCTTGAGGACCTATTAGCATTTGATCAACAAATGGAATCCCGCTAATCCAGTTACCGTGTAACTTGTCATACCTTCCTTGAATATCATCTTGGCGGCCTGTAAAATTCCACATAAAATAGCGCCAATACATATAGCCAAATTGATACTCAAACATAAAACGCATGTTGGTTAAAAACCCAGGCTTTTGTATGTCTAGGTAGTCGCCAAAATTCTTTAAAAAAGCATCATAATCTTCACTGTCTACAAGGCCTTTATCATATGCCTCTTTAAACTTTGTTACCTCATCTACAAGTAATGCCTCTCCTTTGTATGCGGTTTTAATCTCAAAATCTAAAGCACCAGTAATTTCCATATAGTTGGCGTTATGCTCTCCACTCCACATTCTAGGAAGAAATGCTTTTTGACTGTCTTCAAAGTTTTGTTTGGCATTTTTTATATCATTAACAATGATGTATTTCTTAGTTTTTAGATCTTTTTCATACTTAGGCTTATCATCCAAAAAGGGGTTGTCATCATCAAGACCTACGTAAGACTCTGTAAACTGTGGCCCAAAAAACAAGTGTGTTTCTGGATATTGTTCTCGGTTGTAATAGGCTAATAATTCACGTGCATTGTTTGGGTTGTTTTCATTGATGACAGTTCCTGCATTGGCGCGAATTGGTAACATAAGCCAACTAGAAAAACCTATAAATATAAAGAGCACACACAGCAACAGGGTGTTTAGCTTTACAAAGTTTTTGGTTCTTGTAGCGCGTAATCCAAAATAGAAAACAGCCAAGAATACAAGTCCTGCAATGACAGTACCAGAGTTAAATGGCATGTTAAGAGTATTGACAAAGAAAATTTCGGAAGCACTAAAAAAGCGCAAGGTCATTGGGAGTAATAGCTTGAATATAAAAAGCAAAATTGCTACTGTAGCCACATTGGCAATTAAGAAGTTTTTTACAGTTACTTTTTTATAGTTTTTAAAGAAATATAAGAATCCAATGGCTGGAATGGTCAATAAACCCATAAAGTGCACTCCAAAAGAAAGACCTACAACAAAGGCAATTAACACCACCCATTTGTCTCCTCGTGGATCAAACATTTCTCGTTCCCAGCGCAAGCCAGCATAAAACAAAACAGACATAATAAAAGCGGCCATAGCGTATACTTCTGCTTCTACAGCACTAAACCAAAAACTATCAGTGAAGGCAAATGTTAGAGAGGCAACTGCTGCACTACCTAAAATAGCTATTTTATTACTCTTGTTTAAGGTATCGTTTTTTTCTACCAAATTAGAGAGTAAAATAGTCACCGACCAAAACATAAATAAAATGGTAAATGCACTGGCAAAAACCGACATTAAATTTATGGTTAACGCAATATTTGTTGCCTCCATTGCAAAAATAGAGAAGAACGCACCCATTAATTGATACAAGGGCGCTCCTGGAGGATGCCCTACTTCAAGATTACTGGCAGTGGTGATGTATTCTCCCGCATCCCAGAAACTAGCAGTAGGTTCTACTGTGCTCCAGTAAGTCATCAAGGCTATTGAAAAGACAAACCAGCCCAAGACTATATTCCATTTTTTGAACGTAAAAGACCCCATACAATTATACTTTTTAGCTTATGGCGAATGTACTACTATTTCTAGTTTTTTTTAAACACAAACAGTACATTATCATAGTTAACGTAACACCTAAGAGACTTATTTTACTGTTGAAATATTACAAGAATATTTTTTTGCAAAAATTGCTTGTATGATATACAATTTGTTTTAAATTTGCATCCTCTAAAGCATCAATACATTTTAGTGTTTTAGAAGACGAAGGTCTTTACTCTTGGTAATGTCCCATGGTGTAATGGTAACACTCCGGTTTTTGGTATCGTCATTCTAGGTTCGAGTCCTAGTGGGACAACTTCATAATAAAAAGCTTGTAGTTTTAAACTAGAAGCTTTTTTATTTTTACCCCATAAATGTCATTTTCTGATTCCTTTTGAAACTTTTTAAGAATACAATAGTCTAATCCATCAATGTGGGCTATTTTCAAGTTGTCTGTAATAGTCTACAACATCAACCTTTAATGTTAATCTTATGCAAAACAAGGACATAGTGTCACCTCTATTGTTATGTTTGTATTCAACTAATCAAAATTTATAATTATGTTTTCATTTCCTAATAAAGTTGTTTTATTATTATTTGCTCTACTATTTGCTACCAACATAAAGGCCCAAGACTTCCAAGGGCAAGCCTATTATTTCTCTAAAACTACCATGGATATGAGCCGTTGGAATAGAGGTGGTCAAATGAGTGAAGCACAAAAAAAACAAATGGAAGCTAGAATGAAACCTTGGCTTGAAAAAACGTATATCCTTACTTTTAATAAAGAAGAATCTATTTTTAAAGAAGATGAAAAACTAGAGGGCGGACCAGGAGGAAGAGCGCCAAGCATGTGGGGAAGTAGTTTTTCTGCAGGGCTGCAATACAAAAACATAAAAGAAAAAGTATTTTTACAAGATCAAGAATTCTTTGGAAAACAGTTTTTAATCACAGAAAACATGACTCCGCTTGCTTGGAAAATGGGAAGCGAAACAAAAAAAATTGGACAATACACTTGCTACAAAGCTACCGCAATGCGCCCTGCATCTGAACTAAATTTTACGACTACAAACAAAAGCGATCGATCTAAGGAAAAAGAAGAAAAGAAAAAAGACTCAGCCAGTGTGGTTACCCAGGTAAAGGTTGCGGTAGCTGTAGTTGAAACAGAAATGGAAGAAGAAAAAGAGGAGATGATTGAAGTAGTAGCGTGGTACTCGCCAATGATACCTGTAAGCCAGGGCCCAACAGAATACTGGGGATTACCCGGATTAATTCTAGAACTTAGTGCGGGAAACACAACAATGCTTTGCAGTAAAATTGTCATAAATCCTGAAGAAAAAGTTACTATTAAACGACCAACAAAAGGAGAGGTTGTAACCAAAAAAGAGTACAACAAAATCATTACTGGAAAAATGCAGGAAATGAGAGATAACCGAGGCCGTGGAAATGGAGGAGGAAGATCAAGAGGTCTTTAATAAAGACAAAAACCACACACAAACCTTTCCACCACAACCCTATGAAAAAATGTATTACACTCGCGTTAGTATTAATAGCAAGTATTACAATTGCACAAGTAGAATTACAAGGAGTAGTTCGTGATAGTTTAGGCACGCCTCTTGAACTAGCAAATGTTATTGCTATTAACAAACAAACAAGCGCGTTAGAGGCCTTTTCAGTTACAGCAGAGAATGGAACATTCTTACTTTCTTTAGCCAAAAATGAAACCTATAACATGCAAGTAAGTTATATTGGAATGAAAACCTTTGAGGAGGAACTAACAACCCAAGAAGCAGACATTAACAAAAACTTCAACCTAAGCTTAGACAACAACCTCGATACGGTAGAACTTAGTTACGAGATGCCCGTTACCGTAAGAGGAGATACCCTAATATACAACGCAGATTCTTTTACTAATGGTTCTGAGCGAAAACTAGAAGATGTTCTAAAAAACTTGCCTGGTGTAGAAATTAATGAAAATGGGCAAATTGAAGTAGAAGGGAAAGTGGTTAACAAATTAATGGTCAATGGAAAAGATTTTTTTGATGGGGACACAAAATTAGCCTCCAAAAACATTCCATCTAAGGCCGTGGATAAAATTCAAGTGCTTCGTAATTACTCAGAAGTTGGTCAACTAAGCGGTGTTACCAACAACCAAGATAATGTAGCCATCAACATCAAATTAAAAGAAGGAAAAGAAAACTTCTGGTTTGGTAACGTTACAGCAGGGGCTGGAACCACAGAGGATGACGCACTTTACATTGCACAACCCAAACTCTTTTACTACAGCCCAAAATTTAGCCTTAATTTTATTGGTGATCTAAACAACACAGGAGAAACTGCGCTGAGCAGAAGAGATATCAGGAGTTTTGGAGGGGGTTTTAGAGCACCAAGCAGCACTAGCGGAACCAATATAAATTTAGGAGATAACTCATTAGATTTTTTAACAAACCAAAACGACGCCCTAGAAGTTAAAAACAAACTAGGAGCAGCAAACTTTAGTTATTCTCCAAACGAAGCACTAGATATTAGCGGGTTTGCTATTTTTAGCAGCAACCGTATTACATCAAAAGAGATTAGTTTCGTTCAATACACAGACAGTGATTTAGGAATTCCAGATGAAGCTACAGAACAAACTAGCACCGAAAGATCTGACCAGGGATTATTAAAACTGAGCGCAGCATACAATCCTAATTTTGAAAATCAAATAGAGTACGATGTTTTGGGGCGCATGTCTAAAGATGAACAAAGACAAACGGAGCTCTCTTCTGTCATTGGCGGAACCAACCAAGTAGATAAGGTAAATCCTTTTAGCATCAACCAAAGCCTAAAATACTACTACACACTTAATGAAAATAATATTTTTGCCCTTGAAGCACAATATCTAAACAAGGACGAAGATCCTTTTTATAATGTTTTATTAGGCAACGACCCTACCAATAATGACCCTTTAGAGCCAGAAGAGCAAGATGCTTTTGATAACACTGCAACGGCACTCGGCTTAAACCAAAACCTTAATAACTATAATATAGGTCAAGACAGGCGTATTAAAACAAGCCAACTAGATGCCAAGCTAGATTATTATAATATCATAAATAATAAGAGCAACATCAACCTTACTCTAGGGACAATTCTCAGCAAACAAGGTTTTAACTCAACTATTTTTCAATTCTTAGAAGACGGTGCCTTTTTTAATCCTACACCAACGTTTAATCAAGGAAGAGCTACCAACGACATAGAATATAACTTTAGCGATGTATACTTAGGGGTTCATTACCGTTTTAAAGCCGGTATGTTTACGATAACTCCTGGGTTCTCTATGCATGCCTACGGAAATAAAAACGTTCAGTTTGGGGAGCAATACGATGAAAGCTTCTTCAGGATACTGCCTGATTTTGAAACGCGAATACAACTTAAAAAGAGTGAAAGCTTGACGTTTAATTATACTATGAAAAACCAGTTTACAGATGTAACTAAATTGGCAGAAGGTATCGTATTAAATAGTTTTAATAACATACAGTACGGAAACCCAGAGCTTCAAAACTCCCTTTCTCACAATCTAAGTTTGTTTTACAGAAGCTTTAACTTGTTTAATTACACCAATGTATTTGCCCGTGTTGCATACTCAAAAAACATAGATCAAATTAGAAGTTTGACAAATTTTGAAAATGTAATTCAAACGAGCACATTTTTTAATTCTGGGTTTGCAGATGAAACCTTTAGTGCTTTTGGTCGCTTACAAAGAACCTTCGGGAAAATTAGAGGGAGCCTTAATGTAAATGTAAATTACAGTAAAATAAATCAGTTTATACAAGGGAGACAGTCTGTAAACGAAGGGGTTACACAAAGTTACACCCCTAGTGTTCGTACCACATTTAAAGAAGCGCCAAATGTAACCTTGCGATACAGACATACCATTGCAGAAAATGACCAAGGAAATAGAACTACCCGTTTTATAACCAACGCACCATCTGTAGAGTTTGATGCTTATATAAAAAAAGCATTCACCTTAAGAACAGATTTTACATACAATAGATTAAGTGACGATGTTGGAGAAATTAATTCATTCCAAACCTGGAACGCATCACTGTCTTACAGAAAAGATGAAGACGCACGCTTTGAATATGAATTGCGAGCAACCAACATTCTAAATATTGATTCACAAATACAAAACAGTGCTAATACCGTTTCAGTATTTACTTCTGAAACATTCATACAGCCTCGTTTTGTAACCTTTAGGTTGGTGTACTCACTATAAATGAATTAAAATGAAAACGACATATCTCGTGCTTTCAGCTATTCTCTTGATTTTTATAATAGCTCAGTTTTTTATTCATCGCAATAGCACAAACATTGAAATGTATCCCTACACGATAGATAAAAAGCTTGGGGATGTCGAAATCAGGACCTATAAAGCACGATTGTTCACTTCTGTTCCTATTACTGCAAATTCTTATAGAAAAGCGTCAAGCGCAGGATTTTCAAAATTAGGCGGCTATATTTTTGGCGCTAATGAAAGCAATCAGAAAATTGCAATGACGTCTCCTGTTAGTATGTCTTTAGGAGAGGAATCTTCAATGCAGTTTATGGTTCCAAAGGCAATAAAAAAAGAGGCATTACCCAAACCAAATCAAGCGGATATTACATTTAAAGAAATGCCCTCAAAAAGAATGGCTGTCATCACTTTTGGAGGCTGGGTACATGATGAAAAGATTGATAAATACAAAAAGCAATTAATGGAACTATTAGAAGAAAAAGAAATTTCATATAGCCGTAATTTCTACCTTTTTGGATATAATCCACCCTACGATATCTTCTTCAGAAAAAATGAAGTGGCTGTAGAATTAGCAGAGTAAAATTCTCTACAACATAAAACATATTAGCCCTTTTAGAAAGGTATTCGGTGCTTCCCTGTACGCAAGGTATCTGAAAATTTTACCCGTTAGGATTGACAATAGCATCGGGTTGTTTTTTAATTTTATCTCCTCTGTTTTAAACATGTAAACTCCTAAGAGAATCGTACACCACTATAAGGTAATACACTGGTAACATATACATATTAATCAGGCACGTCATCTCTGTTCAAAAATCGTAACTTTGCCTAACTAAAGAATATATTTTCTTTAAAAAACCTTCTCATGACTAAATTTAAAAACGGTTTCCTTCTTATTTTATTTTTGTACGGCTCAACGATGTTGGCTCAAACATTTGAACGACAAATCTTATCATCGTCAGACGATGCAGAAGAAAAATTTGATGGATCTGATGTCCTTACTGATAGTTCAGATCTTGAGATGATGTACGATTCTTTTAACGATCAAGGCATACAAACAATAGGGCTAAGGTTTCAAGACATCGCTATCCCAGCAAATGCCACCATTACAAACGCTTTTATACAATTCACGGCAGATGGAAACAATGACGGTGCGTTGACCATTACTATTAAAGGAGAAGATATTGCTAATTCTCCTTCGTTTGTGGACGCTACAAATAACATATCAAATAGAACAACTACAACAGCAAGTGTTGCCTGGGATAACATACCTTCTTGGATAGATGACGCAGATGGAGCAGCACAAAGAACTCCAGACCTATCTTCAATAATCAATGAAGTGATCACCTCGAACGGATGGCTAAGTGGAAACCCAATTACCTTTGTAATGACAGGAACAGGTAATGAAGATGACCGCAGAAAAGCGGAATCATTTGACGGAGGTGCATTAATAGCACCTAAATTAACTATTGAATACACCTCTAATTCTAATGTTGACCTAGAGCTAACCGCAATCACGTTGCCTACCAACACAACCTATGTGAATGCTGCAGCGAATGTACAAGCCGTAATTACAAGCTTTGGAAATGTAGCCGCTACAAATTACACTCTTTCATATTACATCGATGGTACTTTAATTGCAACTGAACCAGGAATAGTTCCATTATCTGTTGGTGAAAGTTCCACGTTCACGTTTGCACAAACTGCAGATCTTAGCACATTAGGCACCTACGATTTAAGCGTAGAAGTAACCGTCAACAATGATCAAAACCTTGCAAATAATGTCGCCATAAAACAAGTTTCAGTAGTGAATGAATTGGAATCGCTTTTCTTTAATCAAGGAAGTGCTTGGCGTTATCGTGATGCTGCTGCAGATCCGGGTGCAGCATGGAACACTGTAGCTTATGATGATACAAATTGGTCTATTGGTACAGGACAATTTGGTTTTGGTGATGGAGATGAAGCTACGACACTTAATGAAGGTTTGGTTAGTTACTATTTCAGAAAAAAAGTAAGCGTAGCAGACGCAACGACACTTGACGAAGTTTTTATTCATATGGTACACGATGAAGGTGCTATAATTTTCATCAATGGCGTTGAAGCACTTAGGTCTGAATTAATTCCACTAGGAACCATAACACATACTACAGCAGCGAGGCAAAGTATGAACACGACCATTGAAAATGATTTTTTCACGTACAAGGTAGCTGCTAGCTTTTTTGTAACTGGTGAGAATACCATCGCAGTTACTGTACGAAACAGAAGTGCTGGAAATGAAGATTTTTCGTTTGACAGTTTTATAACACCCACCTATGCCTACGATAAAGATGGCCCTTATGTGTTTTATGAGGGGGGTGAAATTATTGTACAGGAAATTACACCCGCAGGGCTAGTAACTAATACCTATGCATCTGCAGATGGCTTAGCGTTAACCTGCAATCTTCCACACATGGGAACAAGTTTTACCTTTTCGTTAAAGCCTGAAATCACTATAGAACCTTCCGTAGATACAGAGACACCCTCTAAGTTTTTAGCTATTTCAGATTTTGATGGGCACATTGAAGGACTTACTCAGGTATTGATAGGAGAAGGTATTATTGATGAAGCTTTTAACTGGACCTATGGTGATGGTCATTTAATGATTAGTGGTGATTTATTTGACAGAGGTTTCCATATCCAAGAATCTATGTGGCTGTTATACAAACTTGAAAGTGAAGCTGAATCAGCGGGAGGAAAAATACATTTACTCATAGGAAATCACGAAATGTTTAACATGACTGATGATTGGAGATACGTAGAAACAAAGTATTTCAACGATGCACACTTAATGGGAAAAAGAATGTCAGAACTTTATGATGCTAACTCTGAATTAGGGAGATGGTTACGATCAAAAAATATTATAGAAAGAGTTGGAGACTATGCTTATTTACACGGAGGCATCACTCCTGAGGTGGCTGCCTTAAACCTAACATATACTGAAATAAACGATTATGGAAGATTGATAATGAATGGCATAGACTGCCCTAATAGTGATTGTGAAGAAGTGAACAGTGGTGATGGCATTTATTGGTACAGAGGTATGGTTGAGCAAGAATTAACTCAGGCTCAAGTTAACAACATATTAGATGGTTTTTCCGTTGAATCTGTGATTTTGGGTCATACCAAAGCCAGTAATATTCGCTCGCTTTATGACGGTAGGGTACTAGCTATAGACATGTTTCATGTTAACAATTTCAACAATGGCTTTATGAAAGCCTTACAGTTTGAACTAGGCTGTTTTTTCTCGTTTCGCACAAGTGCATCTGGGGAGACATATACTCCACTAGACCCAGATTGCGAACAAACATTAGGTACTGCATTAGCACTAAATGGTGAAAACCAACTAAAGCTGTATCCCAATCCATCTACTAATATATTAAACATCAAAATGCCAAGCAATATGATTGGTGAATACAACTATACCATTCTAAACACCGAAGGAAGACAAGTTGGTCAAGGAAAAATAAACCAAGAGCTCTCAACCATTCAAATAAATAGCTTCGCTACGGGAAGATATATTTTAATAATTCAAAATCTTAACAGAATCATTAAAGGTTCTTTTATACTAAAATAAGGTATAACCACTCTTAGGTAAAGCTTGCTATAGAAAAAGCGCTAGCCAAACTTAAGAAAGCAGATAGTGCCTTTAAAGATGCAACCACAAAACAATGGGTGTCATCACTTTTGGAAGCTGAGTAAATGAGGTAAACATTGAAAAATAGGGAAAAAATTTATTTTAAAATACGTATTTGTATGCATAGCGGGCGTTTAGTTGCTGGAGTGGTAGAGACTCAGAAATTCCAGTATGACATCTGGGGAGACACTGTAAACGTAGCTAGCCGTATCAAGAGCAATAGTGATGCTGGAGAGATGAATATTTCAGCATCTACCTATTGGTTAATTAAAGGGGAAACGGATTATACTTTTACCTAACGAGGTGAAATAAGCGTAAAAGGGAAGGGTAAACTATCTATGTGCTTTGCGGATACACAAGTGTCCTAGTTTCATTTTAAAGAATAAATTCTCTGCAAACAAAAAAAGCCTATCCAATAGGATAAGCTTTTGATAATTATATTTTGGGTACTTCGTATTTTCTTTTAAGAAAACACATAAAAAGATATATTAAAAGACATTCGTATAAACCTACCCATGTATTGCTCTTATTATTGAGTTACTGATTGTATCCAAGCAAGCATTGGAAGTGTTCTTATAAACACACTAATATTTCCATAACCAGAAGTAACATGCCCTGAAATTAGATCTTGTGTTCCCCCAGATAATACGCCCACTACTTTCCATACAGCTCCATTTTTAATGAAAACTGGGCCTCTACTGTCTCCTGTTGCTGATGCTTCTTCAAAATCAAGAAGTGCAGACGCGCTTGTTCCTGCACCTGGAAACAAATCCATTTCTTCTGTAGTAGTATTAGCACCCCCTAACGTATTTAAGGTTCCTGAAGGATGGTCGAAATCATAAGCGCAGCATCTGTTAAATCTAAAAGCACAACGGTATCAAAATTTGAATAATCATCCGTGGCAGATACTATAGCTTCATAATCGGCAAGAGTTTTATCATGACGTATTCCAAATATTGCAATTACGTCTAAGGGGGCAGTGGTATCTAAAGCAACAGCATCATCACTACTACAGGAGTAGATAAAAATGGATAATAAACCTAAAACGGATACTTTTAAGTAAATATCCTTCATGTTTTTTATAGTTAGTTAGAAAGTGAAGTTATTAATTTTTAACCAATAGAGAATCTGTCATGTTCGGAAATAACCAATATAATTTACTATAAAAAATATCCTTGGAACTACAAACTTGGGGATTAATGAGATATCGTATTAAAACAAAAAAAATCACAGAAACATCAGCATGTATCCTTTTAAAACACTGTTAAAATTTTCTCAATAAAAAAACAGATAAAAACGCAAATAGTTGTTATTTAATTGTTTATGTCACTACATAAGAAATTCTTATAGTTTTCATAATAATTACTTATATAATTATTGCACTTGCATACCGTATCTTTAAGTAAAAAATGTTATGAAAAATTTATTTTATGTATCGGCTTTATTGTTATTAACAACAAGCTGCGCAATAGTAAGACCTGGAGAAGCAGGAATCAAACAAAGGTTAGGGAAGTTAGATTCAAAAATAACGACACAAGGAACGGTATTTTTTAATCCTTTTACAACGCGTGTTATTAAAGAATCTATACAAACTAACAATTTACTATTATCATTAGTTTTACCAAGCAAAGAAGGACTTAGTGTAGACTCAGAAATCTCTATTTTGTTTCGTCTTGAAACAAGTAAATTACCTACTATTTTACAAAATATTGGCCCAAACTATAGAAATATTATTAAAAGTGTTTTTCGTTCTGCAGCATCTGATGTCTGCTCAGAATTTTACGCCAAAGATATGCACTCTGGAAAGCGGGCAGATATTGAGAAAGCCATACAGAATAAAATAGCTAAAACCCTTGCCCCGCAAGGTATAATTATAGAAGCTGTTTTAATGAAAAGCATCCAATTACCAAGAGGGCTAGCTAGTTCTATTGAACAAAAATTACAAGCAGAACAAGATGCCATGCGGATGGAGTTTACTTTACAAGAAGAACGCCTAGAAGCAGAGCGTAAAATTATAGACGCAGAAGGGACACGAGATGCTCAAAAAATACTTTCTGAAGGTCTCACTCCTGACATTATAAAAATTAGAAGTATTGAGGCTTTTATAGAATTATCTAAGTCCCCTAATAGTAAAGTAATTATTACAGATGGTAAAACACCTTATCTTATAGGTGGTGAAAACTAACAGAATAGAAGCAGTATAAATAAGGTAACCTAAACCACAGTAAAAAATATAAAAATACTTTTTACTGTGGTTTGGTTTTCTATACTATGTAACAATAACCCTTTTGCAGCCAATAACTATGTGCTTTTAATAGGATGTAATTAGGTTTGCTATAAAAGATAGTCTGTTGTTATAAAATTAGAATCTTTTGATTCCAATAATTTTTCAAGGATTTCATTGTTATACGCATTGTCTTTTGAAGCAACAAAGGTTCGTATTGAAAAACTCCTTAATGCATCAAAAACGCTTAATGTTCCCACTGCAGAGTTTTTTCTTCCTGTAAATGGATAAATATCTGGACCACGTTGGCAAGCACTGTTTAGATTAACTCTACAAACAAGATTGGCGAGAATATCAATAAGGGGTCCTAGTTGCTTGGTGTCTTTACCAAAAAGACTTACTTGTTGCCCATATTCTGAAGCTGCAATTGCGTCTAATGGTTCATCAATATTAGTAAATGGAATGATTGGAACAACAGGGCCAAATTGCTCTTCTTGAAAGACTTTCATGTCTGTTGAAACAGGGTATAATACAGCTGGAAAGCAATAGTTTTCACTGAGCTCACCGCCACGTTTATTTAAAACCTTAGCGCCTTTTGAAACGGCGTCTTTAATTAATCCATCAATATATGCTGGTTTGTTTTTTTCTGGAAGTGGCGTAAGAAAAACTTCATCCTCCCACGGTAATCCAAACTTTAATGCGTCTACAGCGTCTGCATAACGTTTATTAAACTCGGCTACAATGTCTGTATGTACAAATAGCACTTTTAAAGCAGTGCATCGCTGCCCATTATAAGATAGTGTGCCTGAAATACATTCTCGAACCACAAGATCAAGGTCTGAATCTGGAAGAATAATTGCTGGATTATTTGCTTCAAGGCCTAAAATTAGTCGCAATCTGTTTTTAAATGGATGCTCATCTTGAAGAGCTACAGCAGACGAGCTATGTCCTATTAAAGCGAGTACATCTACAAAACCAGTCTGCATTATTGGAGCAGCAATTTTACGCCCGCGACCAAATACAATATTTACTACTCCTGGAGGAAAGCTTTCTTGAAATGCCTTTAGTAAGGGTGTAATTAATAGCACTCCTAGTTTGGCTGGTTTAAATATGGTAGTATTGCCCATAATCAAAGCTGGAATAAGAAGACAGAACGTTTCATTTAAAGGATAGTTATACGGCCCTAGGCAAAGCACTACACCAAGAGGACTTCTTCTTATGTGTGCAAATATTCCACCTTCATTTTCAAACCGTGCACTCTTCCTATCAAGTTTCTTATAGGCCTCAATGGTATCTAAAATATAATCGATTGTTCTGTCAAATTCTTTGTAAGCATCGTTTTTAGTCTTTCCTATTTCCCACATGAGTAATCTAACGACCTCTTCTCGATGTGGCCTCATCTTTTCAACAAAGGTAATCATGCAAGAAATTCTGTCCTTTACTTTCATGGTAGGCCAAACACCTTTTCCTCGGTCAAAAGCGGCAACAGCAGAATTAATTGCTTCATTGGCAGCTTCTGAATCCATATCAGGAACTGAACCTAATAAGGTTGGCGCGCCGTTTTCATAATAAATATTTGAATACACCTCCGCTTTATTACCTGACCATTCTTTAAGAATACCATTAACAAGGTATTTATTTGAATGAATGGGGTTTGTTAGGGAATACTGTTTTGGGATAGAATTTGTTAATGTGCTCATTTGGGGTTTTTGTTTATAATATACAACATATTCTTAAACAAAAAAAGCCCATCCGTTTGGATAAGCTTCTCATCGGTCTATTTATAAACCACATCCCAACATATATTGGGACAACACAACATCTTAAAGCGGTCTGGACGAGACTCGAACTCGCGACCCCCTGCGTGACAGGCAGGTATTCTAACCAACTGAACTACCAGACCGTGCTACTATTTTAAAGACTTTAAAAGCTTGTCTATAACTTCTATTGCTAGAAGCGAGTGCAAATATAAAACTACCATTCATATCTGCAAACATTTATTTTAAATATTTCTATTTTTTTTTATAATAGAACGGTATCCTACTACTGCTTAGTAAAGTGCATCAACCGAACCTCCCGCGTTCTACCAAATAAGTTGTGAGAATCGTATTAAAACTAGTGTTTACATCAACCGGGACGTACTTAATTCTATATTGCCCGCATTTTACCGCTAGAGTATCAAAATAAGATTGCACAGCAGTTTCATAGTTTTCTTTAATCGTATCTGCGTAAATATTCACATGTTCTCCCGTTTCAACGTCAACAAAACGCTTAGGACGGTTGTTAAAACCAAACTGAAGCTCTTTTTCTTTGTCATAAGTGTGAAACAAAACCACTTCGTGTTTATTGTATTTTAAATGCTGTAAAGCCTCAAATAGTTTCTCTTCATCTGTGTCACTTTGAAACATATCTGTAAATAAAAAAACCAAGCTTCTGCGTTTTAATTTTTCGGCTATTAAATGTAAATGAGCATATGTTTTTGTTTGTACTTCTTTGCTTGATCGCCCTATTGCATCATTAAGTTGTTGCAATAGCATTTGATGATGACGCTCACTTCCTTTCTCGTTGCTGTAGAACTCATAATAATCGCTGTAGATACTCATCCCTACTGCATCTCGCTGTCGCTTCATTAAATTCATGATCGCTGCACTTGCCAAACTAGCAAAACCAATTTTATTTAGACTGTCTATGTGCATCTCTTGTAGCGCTGGATAATGCATCGAGCTACTATTATCTATGATAAGATGACACCGTAAGTTGGTTTCTTCTTCATAGCGTTTGGTGTAAAGCTTATCTGTTTTGGCATATAGCTTCCAATCTATATGTTTGGTACTCTCGCCATTATTATAAATTTTGTGCTCTGCAAATTCTGCTGAAAACCCATGAAATGGAGATTTGTGCAATCCGGAGATAAACCCTTCTACCACTTGGGTAGCGAGCAGTTCCAAGTTTTTAAACCCAACTATTTCATTACTTTCTTTTTCTAAATCCACATCACAGGTGTTGAACAGCAAACCAAGGGTAAAGAATTGTAAACAACCTCAAACGCTTGACTTAGATCTTATTATTCTAAAATTCCATCGACAATACCATAGGTTACACTCTCTGCAGCGTCCATCCAGTGGTCACGTTGAAAATCTTTCATGATTTTATCATAGCTTTGGCCGCAGTTATCTGCCAATATTTTAGCACTAATCTCTTTTGTTTTTAAAATTTCTTGTGCAGTTATTTCAATGTCACTCGCTTGCCCCTGAGCACCACCACTAGGCTGGTGTATCATTACGCGAGCATGTGGCTGTATAAATCTCCGCCCTTTTTCACCAACACTTAATAACAAACTACCCATACTTGCAGCCAATCCTGTACAAATGGTGGATACCGGGCTTTTAATTTGTTTGATGGTGTCATAAATGGAGAAACCACTTGTTACATACCCTCCAGGGCTATTGATGTAAAATTTAATCTCGTCATGATTTAAAGCATCTAGATACATTAAACGATCTATCACGTGACGTGCTGTTTTATCATCTACCGCTCCCCATAAAAATATAGTCCGGTCATCTAATTGTTGATTCTCTATTCTGTCCTGCACTTTTGGTTTTTTTTCAACACTCATAATATATTGTATACTAATGCCATGCATATAGCTTGGCGGTTATTTACTATTCTAAATATAAGATGTTCGATTGCAGTCGAACAAATTATTTCATAATTTTATAAAAATACATGCCCCTAAAATCTCCGGGGAAAAGGCAGCACGTAACACCCCTTAAAAATAGAAAAGGCTTGACATAACGCCAAGCCTTTTAACTAATTTAATTTCATCAATTACAATAGGCTATCAATTGCCTCTGCGTAGACACTTTTTTGCGCAACACCTACTTGACGTCCAACCAATTCACCCTTGTTAAACACTAATACTGTAGGGATATTACGTACTCCATATTTTGCAGCAAATTCTTGGTTTGCATCCACATCCATCTTCCCTACAACGGCTTTTCCTTCATAATCATTGCTTACTTCGTCAATGATAGGTCCTACCATACGACAAGGTCCACACCAAGCTGCCCAAAAATCAACCAATACTGGCTTATCACTTTTTAATACTATTTCTTCAAATGTTGCGTCTGTTATTTCTAATGCCATCTTAAAATTCTTTTTAAATTTCGTTACAACGAAAACTCATTAATAATGTGTTTACAAAAGTAGTCAAATTTTGTTCTAAAACTTACAGCCAAAGTATCAGTTTCAACAATACTTTAATTGATTTTACTTATACAAAAGACCAAGGCTTTAATAGCTCTATACCAAACACATAAAACCTTTTAGACGGTAGACTTGGTTAGTTTAATCGGTACTTTAATTGTCGGTCTTGTAGTCCTTTTAGAAAATCATTACAAATATTAACCTTGTGCGTTCTACTTGGCATGTTGAGCTTTATTTTGTCTTCCATTTCGTAAATAGTAAAGAAAAGCTGTTTATCTCCTTTGTGCGTCGCAACCATTTCTTTTAAAAACAAAAGCGTATCGTCTTGTAAAGACTCAATAGGCAACTGAATCGTAATTTTTCTAGCCTGACTATCCATTACATTATGCAATAATTGCATCCCATTATATTGCATTCTAGGGTCGCCACGTTTGCCCGTATCCTTTTGTATCCAACCTTCTTTAATATAAATCTTACCGTGTATAATCGTATTTGGCACCAAAAAGTGCCTTAGTTTCAAATAGTCTTCATTAAAAATTTTAAAATCAAAACTCTCTCCAAAATCGGCTACGGTAAATATAGCCCACCCTTTTCCTGCCTTTGTTTCACGGTGCTGTACGTCTGTTACTACACCACCAAAAGTGAGTTCTTTTGCTATGTGCTTCTCTAATTGATAAAAATCTGCAACTCGGCAATTTGTAAAACTATCCATTTCTACCTTAAAGTCATCTAATGGATGACCGCTAATGTAAACTCCAACCACTTCTTTTTCAAAATTTAATTTTTTCATAGTACCCCAATCTTCACATGGGGGTACTTCAGGTTCTGGTATTTGCACTTCACTTGCCTCTCCAAATAAACTTACTTGGCTACTGTTTTCTGTTTCTTGGTATCGCGCAGCATACTTCAATACTTTTTCGTAAAAAGTAGTTCCATCTCCATCTTCGTGCATGTATTGGGCGCGGTGATTTCCGAAGCTGTCAAAACCTCCACCTAACACTAAGTTTTCAAAAGCTTTTTTATTAGCTGCTCGTAAATCGATACGTTTTGCCAAATCAAAAATAGATTTATATTTTCCATCTTTCCTGTGAGCCACTATGGTTGCAACCGCATTGGCTCCAACACCTTTAATGGCGCCCATCCCAAAACGGACAGCACCGTCATCATTCACAGAAAATTTATAGAAACTTTCGTTGACGTCAGGACCTAAAATAGCTAAGCCCATGCGCTTGCATTCTTCCATAAAAAACGTGACCTGCTTAATATCACTCATATTATTACTGAGAACTGCTGCCATGTACTCTGCAGGGTAATGTGCTTTTAAATAGGCTGTTTGATATGCGATCCAAGCATAGCAGGTTGAGTGGCTTTTATTAAATGCATAACTAGCAAAGGCTTCCCAATCTTTCCAGATTTTCTCTAATTTTTCTGCATCATGGCCATTAGAAACTGCGTTTTCAATAAAACGAGGTTTCATTTTATCTAGTACGGCTTTCTGCTTTTTACCCATGGCTTTACGCAAGACATCTGCATCACCTTTACTAAAGTTAGCGAGTTTTTGAGACAGTAACATAACTTGTTCTTGGTACACCGTAATACCATAGGTTTCATCAAGATACTCCTCCATTGCAGGAAGGTCATACTGTATTTTTTCCTCTCCGTTTTTACGCCTAATGAAACTAGGTATGTACTCCAAGGGTCCGGGTCTGTACAAAGCGTTCATGGCAATAAGATCCCCAAAGACAGTAGGCTTCAACTCTTTCATGTACTTCTGCATTCCAGCAGATTCATACTGAAATATCCCAACCGTTTCACCTCTTTGAAACAGCTCATATGTCTTCACATCATCTAGTGGAAAATTATCTGGATCAAGCAAAACATCGTGCTTATGCTTTACAATTTTTACTGTGTCTTTAATGAGTGTTAACGTTTTTAAACCCAAGAAATCCATCTTCAATAAACCAGCGCTCTCTACCACCGAATTATCAAACTGAGTAACATAAAGATCACTATCCTTTGCTAAAGCTACGGGAACAAAATTGGTAATATCATCTGGGGTGATAATAACTCCACAAGCATGAATTCCTGTATTACGTATAGAGCCTTCTAATATTTTTGCCTGGCTGATGGTTTCTGACGTTAAATCATTTCCATCACCAAGACTAATAAGTTCTTGCACTTTGGGTAGTTCGTCATTTCTAAACTTACTACGAAGCGCTTTTTCATCCATGCCAAATATTTTGTTCAGCTTGGTCATGTTGGGTATTAACTTTGCAATACGGTCTGCATCACTTAAGGGCAGGTCCAACACACGTGCTGTGTCTCGAATAGCAGACTTTGCGGCCATGGTACCATAGGTGATAATTTGCGCTACCTGGTTGCTTCCATATTTTTGTATCACATAATCCATAACCTTGCTTCTTCCCTCATCATCAAAGTCAATATCAATATCGGGCATAGACACCCGGTCGGGGTTTAAGAAACGCTCAAAAAGCAGGTTGTACTTAATTGGGTCTATGTTAGTGATCCACAAACAATACGCAACTACAGATCCCGCTGCAGAACCCCTACCAGGGCCGACAGAAACATCCATATTTCTCGCTTCGCGAATAAAATCTTCGGTAATCAAAAAGTATCCTGGATATCCTGTGTTTTCGATAACATCCAACTCGAAATTGATGCGCTCCTTGATCGAAGCAGCCTCTTCTTTATCCTCTTCACGGTCTCCTTTGAGTACTGAATACCGTTTTTGGGCGCCTAAGAATGTTAGGTGTTTTAAAAATTTATTTTCTCCTCTTTTCCCACCATCGTTTTGGTCTTCATCAACCTTAAATTCTTCTGGTATATCAAATTTTGGAAGTAACACATCCCGCTGTAAACTAAAAGGTGCTATTTTCTCAATGACCTCACTGATATTAGCAATGGCTTGAGGAAGATCCTTGAAAAGAGCCTTCATGGCTACCTGACTCTTAAAATAATATTCTTGATTTGGCAGACCATATCTATAGCCGCGACCTCTTCCTATTGGAGTAGCTTGCTTTTCACCATCTTTTACACACAATAAAATATCATGGGCATTGGCACTTTCTTTATCAATATAATAGGTATTATTGGCTGCAATTAAGGGCACATCGTGCTTCTTAGAGAATGAAATTAAGGTTTGGTTCACCCTATTTTCATCTTCTTGATTATGACGCATAATTTCTAGATAAAAGTCAGCTCCAAAAGCTTCTTTCCACCAAAGTAAAGCGTCTTCTGCCTGCTTCTCTCCAACATTTAAAATTTTACTAGAAACCTCCCCATACATGCTCCCCGAAAAGACCATGACATCCTCTTTATATTTTAAAATCACCTCGCGGTCTATTCTAGGTACATAGTAAAATCCGTTGATATAAGATATACTAGACATTTTAGCCAAATTGTGATACCCTTTTTTGTTCTTTGCTACAAGTATAATTTGATACCCGTTATCTTTTTGTGTTTTATCTGTATGGTTTGCACAAACAAAAAACTCACAACCTACAACCGCTTTTAAATACGTTGGCGCTTTTGGCCTGTCTGGCACCACACCTTCAAAATCTGTGGCAGTGTCATCTATCGCTTCATATGCAGCTAAGCTAGCCTCATATGCTGCTTTTAAAGTTCTGTTGTGGTTATTTACAGAACGTGTAAAATGAAACGCACCCATCATATTACCTGTATCTGTAATCGCAACCGCGGGTTGATTATCTGCAACTGCAGCATTAACCAAGTCCTGAGTACTTGAGGTAGATTGAAGGATAGAGTATTGAGAATGGTTGTGTAAATGTGCAAAAGGCGTCTCTTCTAAAACAGCAATATTCTCATTGATTTCTTGAGAAGAAATTTCTTGGGGAATGGTGGCCGCTTCCAGTTCCTTTTTTATCTTTTCTGTAGCTTTCTTTAAGTTAATATGCTTTAGCCCAACAAGCTGGATTGTAGCTGGATTTTCTTTGCTGAAATGCTCAAAATAGTCTGGCTGAGAGTCTAATTCTTTAACAGTGAACATTTGGCGACGAACCAATTCGAAAAAACAACGTGTTGTGGCTTCAACATCTGCTGTAGCATTATGCGCTTCTGCAAAAGGTTGTTGAAATAAAAATTGATGTAATTCTGTAAGTGTCGGCAACTTAAATCGACCTCCTCTACCTCCAGAAATTTGACACATTTGCGCCGTAGTTTCTGAACAAGTATCTAACAAGGGCATCTCTGGCAAAGGGTTTTCCAATCCTAGGCGTAAAAATTCTGCACCCATAATATTGAGGTCAAACCGCACATTTTGACCAACAATAAAAGTAGTTTTTGAAAGTGCTATCTGAAATTTTTTAATCATTTCAGAGAGCGCTATTCCTTCGGCCGCCGCTAGGGCAGTAGAAATTCCATGAATCTTTTCTGCATCATAGGGTATATTAAACCCTTCTGGGCGAACTAGATAATCTTGATGCTCTAAGATATTTCCCATGCTGTCATGTAACTGCCAAGCTATTTGAATACAACGCGGCCAGTTATCACTATCTGTCAAGGGTGCTTTCCAATTTCTTGGAAGTCCAGTGGTTTCAGTATCAAAAATTAAATACAAGGGAAAATAGTTTTAAAATTATAAAAAATGTCTTAACAAGCATCCTTTTTCTGTAAGAGGTAATGCCGTATTAGCAGCGTGCTAATGGTGTTAATACATTACTATTTCAGAAAAACAAAGCACAAATGCGATTCGTAAATGTAAAAAATAATGTCTTTTTTAATGCCAAAAGTTATACCTAGTTGTTCACATTTTCATCAGATAAAAGCAATGATCTGTTTTTATTTCTATTGGAATGCTTCACTAAAACCCCCTATGGGTATTGAATGATTTGGTGTCTCAAATTCAAAAGAGCCAGGAATAGTTCCGTCCGCTCCATTTAAACGCGCTACAAGCCTCTGTCTGCTTTCCTATGGGCTCATGTGCAAAATAGTTCGAAGCATCCTTATATAGTGTAGCCTCTGGAGCAGATACCCAAGGGCTATTAATGCTAAAAAGAATACCGTCCATAAACCCTGTAGGACCAAGCTGTTGTTGGGGACAGCTTCTGAACAAGAAACACAAACAAATACAGCAAGGAACACATGAAGTTTATCATAGAAAGAATATAAAAGACATCCTTAAATATATAAAAAATAAGATAATTACATGATTTACAAAGATATTTTAAAGTATCTTTGCGCACTCAAAAATTTGGAATAGGGTGTGGTTTTATTAAAACGATGTCTAAATACAAATCCCTTTGAAAATCTATAATTAAAACCGAAGTCGAGTACTTCAAAAATTAATGTTATGCCTGTAAAAATAAGACTACAAAGACATGGTAAGAAAGGGAAACCTTTTTACTGGATCGTGGCGGCAGATGCCCGCGCAAAAAGAGATGGTAAATACCTTGAGAAATTAGGGACTTACAATCCAAACACTAACCCTGCACAAATTAACTTAGATGTTGATGGTACTGTACAGTGGCTTCAAAATGGAGCGCAACCTACAGATACTGCCAGAGCAATCCTTTCTTACAAAGGTGTTATGATGAAAAATCATTTAGCTGGCGGTGTTCGTAAAGGTGCTTTGACAGAAGAGCAAGCAGAAGCTAAATTTACTGCTTGGTTAGAAGGAAAAGGGAATGCTGTTGACGCTAAAAAAGCAACACTAGCAGACGCTAAAGGAAAGCTAAAGGAAGACGCATTGGCTGCAGAAAAAGCAGTTAACGAAGCACGTGTCGCTGCAAATGCACCTGTTGTAGAAGAAGTAATAGCTCCTGTAGAGGTAGCTGCTTCTGAAGCAGATGCAACTAAAGAAGAGGAATAAAACTTTTAACGATGCAAAAGGAAGATTGTTTCTTCGTTGGAAAGGTCGTTAAAAAATATAGTTTTAAGGGAGAACTTTTGATCAAGCTAGATACAGATGATCCCGAATTATTCTTAGAAATGGAATCGGTTTTTGTGGAACAACACAAAACACTGATTCCATTTTTTGTTGAACACAGCCAGCTACATAAATCTAGTCTACTGCGTGTTCAATTTGAAGATGTCTATGATGAAGCAACGGCAAATGCCATGTTAGGCACCGAACTATTTCTACCTTTATCATTTTTACCTCCACTAGAAGGCACCAAGTTTTATTATCATGAAATTATAGGGTTTCAGGTAAAAGATACCCGCTTTGGTGATGTTGGTGTTATTGTAGGCGTTAATGACAAAACAGCACAACATTTATTTGTCATAGAAAACCTAGGAAAAGAAATACTGATCCCTGTTAATGATCTTTTTATTAAACAAGTAGATCGTGAAAATAAGATACTAGGGCTAGATGTTCCCGAAGGGCTTATTGAACTCTACTTATAATGTCTCAATACCCTTTTCATTTCAAACAATTTAAGGTTGACCAAGATTATTGTGCTATGAAAATTGGCACCGATGGTGTACTACTAGGCGCATGGGCTTCTATCAACCACCACCCACAATCTATTTTAGACATTGGCGCAGGAACAGGTATCATAGCGCTGCAATTGGCACAACGATGCGATGCAAAAACCATCGATGCTATAGAAATTGATGAAGACGCCCACGAACAAAGCACCCATAACTTCGAGCAATCTTCTTGGGGGGACCGCCTGTTTTGCTACCACGCTTCTGCACAAGAATTTGCTAGTGAAATAGAAGATAAATATGACTTGATTGTAAGCAATCCTCCTTTTTTTGAAGCCCCTAAGGTTTTAAATTTACAAAAAGAAAAAAACAAGGAAAGTAGAGCAATCGCAAGATTTACAGACACCTTACCCTTTCAACACCTTGTAGTTTGTGTTGCTCATTTACTTTCTGAAACAGGAATTTTTGCTACCGTGCTACCTGAGCAAGAAACAGCTTCCTTTATTGAAATCGCAAAAAGTAGCAATCTTTTTTTACGAAGAATTTGTAGGGTTCGTGGCACACAGACCGCCCCAGTGAAGCGTTGCTTATTAGAGTTTTCATTTAAACAAACCAAGATAAGCTCTGAAGAGCTTACTATTGAAATTTCAAGACACGAATATACAGAAGCCTATAAAAATTTAGTTCAGGATTTTTACCTTAAAATGTAGGAATCTATAAAAGCGGTATTTATATTTACAAAATAATTAAAAATGACTCTATGAAACCCGATTTATTTGAAGCTCCAGATTATTATAATATTGATGATTTACTAACAGAGGAGCATAAATTAATACGTGATGCTGCACGAGCTTGGGTAAAGCGCGATGTGTCTCCCATTATAGAAGAGGCAGCACAAACGGCAACCTTTCCAAAGTCTATCATTCCTGGATTAGCAGAAATTGGTGCTTTTGGACCTTATATTCCAGAACAATATGGAGGAGCTGGCTTAGATCAAATATCATATGGCTTAATCATGCAAGAAATTGAGCGTGGTGACAGCGGTGTTCGTTCTACCGCATCCGTTCAATCATCATTAGTGATGTATCCTATTTGGAAATACGGAAATGAAGACCAACGTAATAAATACTTGCCAAAATTAGCTTCTGGAGAATGGATGGGGTCTTTTGGTTTAACAGAACCAGATCATGGAAGTAATCCAAGCGGTATGACAACAAACTATAAAGATATGGGTGACCATTATCTTTTAAATGGTGCAAAACTATGGATTTCAAATTCACCCTTTTGTGATGTTGCTGTAGTGTGGGCTAAAAACGAAGAAGGCCGTATTCACGGTATTATTGTAGAGCGAGGAATGGAAGGCTTCTCCACACCTGAAACACATAACAAATGGTCATTAAGAGCTAGTGCAACTGGTGAACTCATATTTCAAGATGTAAAAGTTCCTAAAGAAAATTTATTACCTAACAAATCTGGATTAGGAGCGCCTCTTGGCTGTCTTGATTCTGCACGTTACGGTATTGCTTGGGGTGTTATTGGCGCTGCCATGGATTGTTATGATACTGCATTGCGGTACTCTAAAGAACGCGTACAATTTGGAAGACCTATTGGAGGGTTTCAATTACAACAAAAAAAGCTAGCAGAAATGATTACAGAAATCACCAAAGCACAATTGCTTTGCCTGCGTCTTGGACAATTAAAAAATGAAAACAAAGCTACGTCTGCTCAAATTTCTATGGCAAAGCGTAACAATGTAGATATGGCATTAAAAGTTGCAAGAGATGCAAGACAGATGCTTGGAGGCATGGGTATTACTGGTGAATACCCAATAATGAGACACATGATGAACCTTGAAAGTGTAGTAACTTACGAGGGAACACACGACATACACCTCTTAATTACAGGATTAGACATTACAGGACTTAACGCATTTAAATAAAACAAAAGAGTCCTTTGTTTTTAAAAAAAAGCCTGCT
>JBLHII010000001.1:0-47519 GCA_047616265.1 Minisyncoccia bacterium | reverse complement strand
ATAAAGTTACTGTTGGCGCCCCGGCTATCGATGGAGCTCAAGTAGGAGCAAAAATCATTAAGCACCTTAAAGGTGATAAAGTTATTGTATTCAAGAAGAAAAGAAGAAAAGGATACAGAGTAAAGAACGGTCACAGACAATCACTTACACAAATTGTAATTGAGAGTATTGTTGGCTCTGGCGCCAAAAAAGCGGCTCCTAAAAAAGAAGCAAAGCCTTCAGCTCCAAAAGCTGAAAAAGCGGCTCCTAAAAAGGAAGAAAGTGCATCTAATGATGTTTCTTCTCATACCGTTGCTGAATTAAAAGCACTGGCAAAAGAAAAAGGCATTGCAGGCTACACTTCTATGAAGAAAGCTGAATTAATAGCTGCTTTAAGTTAATTTTTAAAACTAAGAGAAAATGGCACACAAAAAAGGAGTTGGTAGTTCGAAGAATGGTAGAGAATCAGAATCAAAACGTCTAGGCGTTAAGATATTTGGTGGTCAAGTAGCTATTGCAGGAAATATCATAATCAGACAAAGAGGGAATACACATCACCCAGGTGAGAATGTATATGGTGGAAAAGACCACACACTTCACGCAAGAGTGGATGGTGTTGTTAAATTTACTAAAAAAAGAGACAATAAATCATACGTAAGCATCGTGCCTTTCGCAGAAGCTTAATAAACTCTTTTCCTTATATATATAACCCAGCAAGATAATTCTTGCTGGGTTTTTTTGTACCCTATTTTTTATAAATGGCTAGCGCGGTTCATTTTTTGTAGGGCTACCAACAAATCATTTTTTACATGAAACAGATGTATTTGATTGGTACATTTGTTTTTTGATTTTTTGTATCTTAATTCTGTCTAAAAGCGAGTCATTATGAAAATAAATACCTTCCTAGTTACCATGTTAATCGTTTTTTTATGTCTGCCTTTCCAGGCCATGGCCCAAGAAATAATACCATATGATTTCCTAGAAGTTATTGTGGTGCAGAAAGCCAATAATCGAGGGAAAATAAAACGCATACGGGTAGAAGAGCAACCTTCTCTAGAAGGAAAACAAATTACAGTTGATGCTATAGAAGATATAAAAGGGACCTCACAATTACTCAACTACATGAACCGAAACAATTGGGAGTTTTTAGAAAGACAAGCCATTGTCTCTGAAGAAAATGATCCTGTTTGGATGAGTTATATTTTCAGAAAACAAATAATCATAAAAAAACCCTTGTAACAATTGTTGCAAGGGTTTTGAGTTTTATAATTTCTGGGAAATTATAATTCTAAATTAATATCTGTAATATTCTGGCTTGAAAGGTCCTTGAACTGTTACACCAATATATTCTGCTTGGTCTTGCTTTAGCTCTGTAAGCTCAACACCAATTTTTTCAAGGTGTAAACGCGCTACTTTTTCATCAAGAAGCTTCGGCAACATATATACGTCATTGTCATATTTATCTGCATTGTTCCATAGCTCTATCTGTGCCAGGGTTTGGTTTGTAAATGAGTTGCTCATTACAAAACTAGGATGCCCTGTTGCACAACCTAAGTTTACAAGACGACCTTCGGCAAGAAGAATGATGTCTTTTCCGTTAAGTGTATACTTATCAACCTGCGGCTTGATTTCATCTTTAACAGCGTTCTTATTTAACCATGGTACATCAATTTCATTGTCAAAATGGCCAATGTTACATACAATAGTCTTGTCTTTCATTTGTTCAAAATGGTCTGAACGAACAATGTCTTTATTACCAGTTGTAGTAATAACGATATCTGCAGTTGTAATAACATTTTCTAGCTTCTTTACTTCAAACCCATCCATTGCAGCTTGAAGCGCACAAATAGGATCAATTTCAGTAACAGTAACAATGGAACCAGCGCCTTTGAAAGAAGCAGCAGTTCCTTTTCCTACATCACCATACCCACAAACGATAACACGCTTTCCAGCCAACATTATGTCTGTAGCACGACGAACAGCGTCTACTGCACTCTCTCTGCAACCATACTTGTTGTCAAATTTAGATTTTGTAACACTATCATTAATGTTGATAGCAGGCATTGGTAATGTACCGTTTTTTACACGTTCGTATAGACGGTGCACTCCTGTTGTAGTTTCTTCAGATAGCCCGTTAATGCCAGCAGCTAATTCTGGGTATACATCAAGAACCATATTGGTTAAATCACCACCATCATCCAAAATCATATTTAATGGCTTGCGATCTTCACCAAAGAAAAGTGTTTGTTCAATACACCATTCAAATTCTTCTTCATTCATTCCTTTCCAAGCATATACCGCGGTTCCGGCAGCAGCAATAGCTGCAGCAGCTTGATCTTGTGTAGAGAAAATATTACATGAACTCCAAGTTACTTCTGCTCCAAGCGCCTGTAATGTTTCAATCAATACAGCTGTCTGAATAGTCATGTGCAAACATCCTGCAATACGAGCTCCTTTAAGCGGTTGCTCATTTTTATATTCTTCACGTAAAGCCATTAAACCTGGCATTTCCGCCTCGGCAAGATCAATTTCTTTACGCCCCCAATCTGCAAGGGAGATATCTTTTACTTTGTTAGGTGTATAAGGAACTGTGTTTGTTGACATAAAAAATTGCATTTTTATCTCCGCTATGGCAGAGAACGTGTTAATATTTACTACTTTGTAGTGGTGTTTGTTCTAAAATTGTAATCCATTAAAGGCATTAAATTTTAGGACTGCAAAAATACACAAAACCAATCAAATTATAATGCCTCTTTACAAAACTATAACATTTAACGCAAAGACTAAGCTCCTGATCTGGAAGATAGAGGAATCATTTGATGTCTTAAGTGAAGGAATTGATTTAACAGATCATTGCCAAGAGCGCGTTAATGGAATGAAAAGTGATTTGCACCGCCGAGGTTTTATGAGTATTCGCCACCTTTTAGCGGATGTTGGTTATACAGATTTTGATTTGTTTTATGACGAAAATGGAAAGCCACACCTAATAGACGGAAAGCATATTTCAATTACCCACTCATATACGTTTACCGCTATTATCATTAGTGACGTAGCAGTTGGGATTGACATAGAAAAACAGCGCACTAAAATCTTAAAGATTGCTCATAAATTTACAACCGTAGAAGAGTATAGCACCTTAGCCAATGAAGATGCTATTATGCGGAAACTCACCATTGTCTGGGGAGCTAAAGAGGCGCTATACAAGAGTTTTTCTCATCCAGGAATTAGTTTTTTAAACCAGATTTTTGTAGAAGACTTTAGACTGGATGACAAGGAAACTTCAGCCACAGTGCATGCAGTGAATAGGAGCGAAACCTATAGTGTCTACTTCCAAGAATTTGAAGAATTTACCTTGGTATATGCTGTTATTTCTTGACAGATCCGTCTCCTGTAAATATGAATACAGTAGAATCAGTACTCAAGTAGATGAAACTCTTTTTTGATTTTATTCTTTTTTACGCTCCACCCCAAAATAGTATCTTTACAAGAACAATCTCAGTATCATGCATATTTCAGTAGAACTTACCTTTACACCTTTACAAGACTCTTATGAGCCCGCTATTATAGCGTTTATTAAAAAGCTAAGAGCAGCTGAGCTTAGGGTGCTAGAAAACCCACTGAGTACTCAAGTATATGGCCCCTATGATAAGGTGATGTCTATACTGCAAAAAGAAATTAAGGTTGCTCTAGAGGCGGTAGATGCGGGGGTAATGTATGTTAAAATTGTAAAATCAGACAGAAGCGACTATGAACCAAATTTTTGATTTTCTTTTTTCTCAATATACAGCGTATGAAACCCTAGATATTGTCTTAGAATTGATGGCGGCATTATTTACAATTGCCTCTGTAGTGTATGCTAAAAAAAACAATGTATTGGTCTTTCCTACAGGGATGGTTTGTACAGCTATTTTTGTGTATCTATTATTAAAATGGGGCCTGTTGGGTGACATGATGATTAATGGTTATTACTTTATCATGAGTGTATATGGTTGGTATATCTGGACACGTAAGGTTGATGATTTGCCAGTAACACCCATTAGTAGAACATCCCCTAAAGAACATTTAATTTCTGCGGCTATTTTTACAGGGACCGTTCTTTTTGTGTTTTTGGTGTATACTGCTTTTAATAAATTTAATCACTGGACATCATATCTTGATACTCTTACAACGGGTATCTTTTTTGTAGGAATGTGGTTGATGGCAAAACGAAAAATTGAAAACTGGATCTATTGGATTATTGGAGATATTATTACGGTGCCTTTGTATTTTTATAAGGGCCTTACCTTTAGTAGTATTCTTTATTTTGTATTAACAATTATAGCAATTTATGGCTATTTAGCATGGAAAAAAGAAGTAGACAAGCCCCTAGCAGTTGCTTAAAAATAGTTTTGTTTGGCCCTGAATCTTCGGGTAAAACGACCTTAACAAAACAATTAGCAACATATTTTAATACCCTATGGTTGCCAGAATATATGCGAACATATTTGGAGCATAAATGGAGAAACTCTCAAGAAACAATAGCGAAAGAAGATCTGCTCCCTATTGCAGAGGGACAAATAGTTAGTGAAAATAAAATTTCTAGTGTTCTAGATACCGTTCTTTTTCTAGACACAAACGTGCTACAAATAAAGACCTATTGCGAATATTATTATGATGGCTGGTGCCCACCAGAAATTGCAGAAGCAGCACTAATTCATAAGTATGACTATTATTTTCTTACTGATATTGACACCCCATGGGTCCCCGACAACTTGCGGGATAGGCCCTATGACAGGGAGAAAATGTTTCGTATTTTTGAGAAACAATTGGTTCAAAATAAAATTCCTTTTACCCTTTTAAAAGGGTCAAAAGAAAAGCGTTTAGCAAAAGCTATTTCTATCATAAAAACATTAACTAAACAAAAATAATACATGTTTACACCCCGGGATCTTGAGCAAATTATATTACATGGCCTAGAAGAGCACGGTATAAAAAAACAGCTCAAAACCTTTGAAAATGGCGTGCCGTATACCCAAATTGTTAGAGCTGCCAGCTTAGGTAATGGTGTTGAAGTTTATGATCTGGCCGAACAAAAAGAAATGGCTCGTTATTATGATGAAAAAAAAGCACAAAAAGATATTATAAAGTTTGTACCAGCTAGTGGTGCAGCTTCGAGAATGTTTCGGTTTTTACACACCTTTTTAGAAGATTATAATCCAGAAGAAGGTGGCTTGGTTGCGTATATCAAAACAAATGGTTTACACCCTTTAAAAACTTTTTTTGACAATCTTAAATACTTTCCTTTTACGGGCTCTGTTCGTAAGGAGATTAGAAAACAATACCCAGAGTATAAGCAATCTGAAAATGGGGTGCGCATGCATTCTTTTGTGGCGCTATTGCTGGGGAAAAATGATCTTAATTATGGAGGGTTACCTAAGGGGTTAATTCCATTTCATAAGTATGCAAAATATACTAGAACTGCTTTTGAAGAACAATTATTTGAGGCAACTCAGTATGCTGCTGTTGATGGAGTGGCACATTTACATTTTACTTTCTCACCACAACACCTAACGCTCTTTAAAGACGCATTTGAAAAAGTAAAAAATAGAATAATAAAGAAAACAAAAGTAAATGTAAGAATTTCGTATTCTTTCCAAGATGCTAGTACAGATACCATAGCCGTAGACTTAGAGAATAAACCCTTTAAGAATAAAAAAGGGAATTTAGTTTTTAGACCATCGGGGCATGGCGCCCTTATTAAAAATCTCAATGAGGTAGATGCAGATATTATTTTCATTAAAAATATAGATAATGTTACCGTAGAGGAACACATTCGTGATGTTGCTGCTAGTAAAAAAATGTTAGCTGGAAGGATGTTGCAATTGCAGGATAAAATTTTTGGATACCTAGATGGCATTGTAAAAGATCAAATAACCGAAGCTAAATTAAGCGAAATGAAGACTTTTTTATGGAAAGAACTTCAGATCAAAGACATTCCAGAAACAAAGGCAGGTATCGCCGAAATTCTAAATAGGCCAATACGTGTTTGTGGTGTTGTTAAAAATACAGGGGCACCTGGCGGGGGTCCTTTTTGGGTGAAAAATGCAGAGGGTCAGCTATCGTTACAAATTGTTGAACTTTCTCAAATAGATACATCAGACTCAAGGCAGCTTGCAATAATTGAGGACGCCACACATTTTAATCCAGTAGACTTGGTGTGTGGTACTCGAAATCACACAGGAGAGAAATATAATCTTACTCATTTTATCGATCCTTTGGCTTGTTTTATTTCAGACAAGACCGTCGAAGGAACTCCTATAAAAGCATTAGAAGCACCAGGATTATGGAATGGCGCCATGGCTCATTGGAATACTATTTTTGTTGAAGTTCCTTTGCTTACCTTTAGTCCTGTAAAGGATGTAAACGATTTGTTGCATCTATCGCACCAGCCCAATGCCTAATGGATACGTCAGCACTTATAAAAGAGCTTACTTTTAAAGCGGTAAGAAGTAGCGGTCCTGGAGGGCAACACGTTAATAAAACGGCTAGTAAAGTTGCTGTTAGTTTTACGATTGCTAGCTCTGGACTTTTTACAATTACACAGAAAGAACGGTTGCTTGAAAAATTACAACACCGTGTTTCTGCAGAGGGAATACTCACGGTAACCTGCAGCGAATCTAGAAGCCAACACCGTAATAAAGCTTTGGGTATAGAGCGCCTAACGATACTCCTTCAAAAAAGCCTGCGTGTTCCTAAGTTTAGAAAGAAAACACGCCCTTCAAGAAATGCACTAGAAAAGCGTATTACATCAAAAAAAACACATGCTCTTAAAAAAGCAAATAGAAAACCTCCAGCAATAGAATAGCGGCTTTTGAAACGGCTTTTACCAAATATTTTCATTAAATATTACTACACAGTGTAATATGTAGTAGGCTATTTTCAAAAAATATTGAATTTGGTCTTGGATAATACCTTAATTACAAGTAGGTTATTGATGCATAGAATGTAGAAGGTGTGGTTTTTTCACTCCATGTGTATTATATTTTATATTTATTGTTTGTAGTATTCCTAATAAATATATCTTTGTATCACATCTCAAAGGGGTGCTACATAATTTGTGATTAAAAATTTAGCGTATAGATTTAAGAATTAATTCTTGTATCAGAAAACTTGATTTGAACATCTAAATTACATTGGCTGAGATTATACCCATGGAACCTAGAACAGGTAATGCTGTTTAGGAATTTTACTGTTGCATCGAGCGCAGTCGAGATGTATTAATCGAGAATATTCTTTTATTGTCCTCGGTTGCGCTCGACCTCTTAAATTATTACTTAACAAGAATAATTACCCCTTTTATTCGTCTAAAAAACAAGTACGAATGAAATATTTTATCTTTACCTTTTTATTGAGTGCAGGGATCCTCCAAGCACAAGAAAAACTTCAAGACACTTTAAAAATCGAACCGTTACAGGAGGTATACCTCAAGGCTGTAAGGGTAGGTGCAGATTCTCCAATTACACATAGCAATCTTAGTAAAAAAGATCTTGCAAAACGTAATTTAGGACAAGACATTCCTGTGTTGCTTAATTACCTCCCCGGCGTGGTTACTACCAGTGACGCAGGCGCTGGAGTAGGATATACAGGTATTAGAGTTCGAGGTAGTGATGCTACTCGTGTTAATGTAACTATCAACGGCATCCCGTATAATGATAGTGAAAGCCAAGGTACTTTTTGGGTGAACCTCCCAGACTTTGCTTCCTCTGTAGAGAGTCTTCAACTTCAAAGAGGTGTTGGTACTTCTACCAATGGGTCTGGTTCTTTTGGGGCTAGTTTAAACATAGAAACAGATCGTTCTGCAAAAGAAGCATATGGGCAAATTGCAAACAGTTACGGATCTTTTAACACCTGGAGACACAGCGCAAAGTTTTCTACAGGCTTATTAAATGATCGTGTTGAAATTTCTGGAAGGCTTTCAAATATTAAGAGTGACGGTTATATAGATCGTGCCGCTAGTGATTTAAAATCTTATTTCTTACAAGGCTCTTATAAAAGCGACAATACGTTTATTAAAGCATTGGCTTTTGGTGGGCGAGAAATCACGTATCAGTCTTGGTTTGGAATTGATGCGCAAACGCTAAGCAGCAACCCAACGTTTAACCCCGCAGGAATATATACCGATGAAGACGGAACCGTTCGGTTTCATCAAAATCAAGTAGATGACTATGACCAAGATCACTACCAGGTGATATGGAACCAACGATATAGTAATAACTGGAGCTCAAGTGCAACGCTTAACTATACTAAGGGGAGTGGATTTTTTGAGGAATATAAAGAAGATGCTGCTCTTGATTTTCATGGCCTATTACCCGTTACAATTAACGGTGACACAAGTACCGAATCTGATTTGGTGAGGCGTCGTTGGTTAGAGAATAATTTTTACGCCTTAAGTGCAAATGCACATTATAAAGATGAAAACTGGGACACTACTTCAGGTCTTTTCTACAGCTATTACCAAGGCCTTCATTATGGAGAGGTAATTTGGGCAAATTATTTTACAGGAGCAAATTTGGGAGATCGCTATTATAATGGAACTGGAGATAAACATGAATTTACTGTTTTTTCTAAGGCAACCTATCAATTAACTAATTCTTTGTCCTTTTTTGGTGACCTACAGCTACGTGTTGTAAACTACAAAACTGCCGGATTAACAAGTGATAAAGTGAATATGATAGTAGATGAGTCTTATCAGTTTTTTAACCCAAAGTTTGGTGCGAGTTACACTTTAAATAAAGAGAATCAATTTTATTTTTCTTACGGGAGAGCAAGTAGAGAGCCAAGGCGAAGTGATTTTGAGGAAGGGGTATTTACACCAGAGAAACTAGACGATTATGAATTAGGATGGCGCTTTGTAAGTGATAATATAAGCCTAAACACAAACCTCTACTACATGGATTATAAAGACCAGCTAGTACTCACAGGTCAACTCGATGACTCTGGTGGGTTTGTTAGAGAAACAAGTGGAAATAGTTACAGGGCTGGACTTGAAATTGAGGCAGATATTACGGTATTAAAACAATTACACATTAGACCAAATGTAGCTTTGAGCAGCAATAAAAACAGAGATTTCAAAAGTTCAAGAGACGGTGAGTTCGTGAATTTGGGGACTACAAATATTTCTTTTTCTCCATCATTCATTGCAGGAAATAGTATTGACTTCACTCCTACAAAAAACCTTCAAGTATCATTGCTTTCTAAGTATGTAGGATCACAATATTTAGGAAATATTGACAGCGAAACATCTAAGCTAGATGCGTATTTCTTAAATGATTTTAACATAAACTACACCATTGCAAAATTACCTTTTGCTGACAGTTTAGTGTTGAGTGGTTTGGTAAATAACATTTTTGACGTATCGTACGTCTCAAATGGTTATTTCTTCACCTATGATGACGATTTTAGTACTCCAGGAACTATTACTACGATAGAGGGCGCAGGCTTTTATCCACAAGCAGGGATTAACTTTTTGGTAGGAGCTACGCTTACATTTTAACCCAGAGGGTATGAATAATGAATTTTAGACAAACACTTTAGAGGTGGTTATGGCTTTCAATAATGAAAATTAGTTGCCCGTGTTGTAGTGACAAATCTAATAATAAACTAATATAACCTTGTTGTATAGCTTTTGTATAGTCAAACAATAAAAACTATGTAGCAACAAGGGTTATATTTGAGTGTCTAAAATATTCCTTTATGAAACATACACCTGCTTATTCACTTTTTGTCTTTTTACTTATAAGTCACCTATCTTGCGCGCAGCAAATGCCATTAGATTTTTCTGATTCTTCAGAAAGTTTTTCTTCTTTTTCGGGCAGTAGCTTTTCTTTTAGTTTAGATCCTGATGACCCCAGCAATGATGTAGGACAATTTTTCAATGACGGGTCTGAAATTTGGCAGGGATTTTACCTTGATTTAGAAAGAGTAATTGATTTAGATTTTCAGAATACGATTTCTTTATCTTTTTATGGATTTGATTCTAATGCACATACGGTATTATTAAAATTAGAAAATGGCGAAAATCCTGATGTTGAGGTAACTCAAAATATAGCTCCGGGTGGTGGTTGGACAGATGCTGTTGTTTTTGATTTTTCAGAAGCTGTATTAAGTTCAGACGGGGTTACTCCTGTAAATGCAACTGGAGAATATAGTAGATTTGTTATTTTCATAGATGGGGGTGTTTTAACTACAGGTACGTATTTACTGGATAGTATTGATGATGGTTCTACAGAAATAAACTTACACGAGATTGATGTAGCGTATACCAATTTGGTCTGGGAAGACCAGTTTGAAACTCCAGGAATTGTCAACCCATCAAAATGGCACCATCAAACACAAGTTATTATCCCAGGGGTAGGTTGGGCTAATGGTGAAGAGCAACATTATACAGACCGCATAGATAATTCTTTTGTTGACACTTCTGGTTTTTTAAACATCATAGCAAAACAAGAAGCCTATACAGATCAAGGCTTGACAAAAAACTTTACTTCAGCAAGATTAAACGCTAAATTTGCCTTCACCTATGGTAGGGTAGATGTAAGGGCAAAATTACCTATTGAGCCTGGTACTTGGCCAGCAATATGGATGCTGGGTAAGAATATCAATGAAGATGGGGGGTTTTGGGACCCTAGTTTTGGCACAACAAGTTGGCCTGCTTGTGGAGAGATTGATATAATGGAGCATGGTATTTTCCCAAATGAAGACATAAACTATATTAGCAGTGCGCTTCATACTCCTTGCTGTTATGGCGGAAGCCCAAATGGGGGAGGAACCATTGCAACAGATCTTGAAAACAATTTTCATGTATACTCTTTAAATTGGTCTCCAGATCAAATAACATTTTTACTCGATGATGTTGGTTATTATACCTACAATCCAGTGGTTAAAGATGCCAATACATGGCCATTTTTTGAAGATCAATTTCTATTACTTAACGTCGCTATTGGTGGCTATGCAGGAAATACACCACCAGGATTTGACCAGAGCGCTATGATTATAGATTACGTTAAAATTTTTCAGGAGGAACCACTAAACATTGATTCTAATCTTGATTTGGATACAAAGGTGAGCGTGTATCCAAACCCAGCCAATGATAAGGTTAACATAATCGGTGATGTAACAATAAGCAGTCTAGTGTTATATGATGTCTTTGGCAAACGACTCCTTACCAAAGAAAAAAACAGCAGGCATATTGACGTAAGGGGCTATAATCCCGGGGTGTATTTTCTTGTAATTACTTCAAATAATCAAAAGACAGTGAAGAAAGTAATTATTAACTAATTGTTTTAGTCTTAAAAACAGTGCGGTTTTTAATTGGTAATTCTTATGGTGTTTCCAGTGCGTTCAATTCTATATCCAAGCATAGGGTAATTGTTGGGCAATGTTTTATGCTGACCAGTTACAATATTATATACGTTTTTGTCATCTGGACATGGGCAAGATGCTTCAATACCGTTGATAGTCATTCTAGAGCAATCATTAGGAATGTGGTTTGGATCGGCTATTTCAAATGCAGTAAATAGATCGTCATTTAATCGATACACAACAATACCCCGAATACCTTGGGTAGTAATTATAGCAGATCCTCCTGGGAAATTAAGATCATTGTATTGCGGGAGGTTTAAGTTTATAGTAATGTTTACTTGTGGGTTAATTAAATAAGGGTTGTATTGATTAATAGATTGGTCATCAGGATCACATCCTATTAGTGTGAAAAGAAGCAATACGAGTGCGCAAATATTTTTCATTTTCTATTTTTTTTTGGAGACACGAAAGTACAAAAATTAGGGAACAAATATTTTTTAGTATATTTGTAACATTAAATCCCGTCCTGTATGGGATTTTTCTATTCCTGCCCCTGTATGATGTAAATCAAACCATTTAGGCAGGAATTTTTGACAAATAGCTCGACGATGAAGCACGGCTATAAATCACCTAATTTAACAACGGTAACACGATGAGTAAAGTATCTTATTATACATCAGAAGGACTAAAAAAACTGAAAGAAGAGTTAAATCAGCTTAAAGACATAGAACGCCCAAAAGCTTCTAATGATATTGGAGAAGCTCGTGATAAAGGAGATTTGAGTGAAAATGCAGAGTATGATGCTGCAAAAGAAGCGCAAGGAATGTTAGAGATGCGCATTAGCAAACTAGAAGAGGTAGTAGCAAATGCTCGGGTAATTGATGAATCTCAATTAGACATGTCTAAGGTGTTAATTCACTCTACTGTGAAAATTAAAAACCAAGCCAACGGTATGGAAATGACCTATAAGTTAGTGGCTCAAAGTGAAGCAGATTTAAAAACAGGTAAGATTTCAGTAGATTCTCCTATTGGAAAAGGATTGCTAGGCAGTGAGGTTGGGGATGTTGCAGACGTAGTTGTGCCGGCTGGAACCATGAAGTTTGAAGTAATTGAAATATCTAGAGGGTAATGGCGAGTATTTTTACTAAAATAATAAATGGAGAAATCCCTTGCTACAAAGTAGCAGAGGACAATCATTTTATTGCATTCTTAGACATTAATCCAAATGCTAAAGGCCATACCTTATGTGTTCCTAAAGAAGAGGCAAATAAGATTTTTGACATGGAGCAGCAGCAGTATCTTGAGCTTATGGAGTTTAGCAGACGTGTTGCTTTAGCAATAGAAAAAACAGTGCCGTGTAAGCGTGTTGGAATGAGTGTTATTGGTTTAGAAGTACCACATGTTCATGTTCATTTAATTCCATTAAATGACATGAAGGAAATGACATTTCAGCACAAAGTAACGCTGTTTGAGAGTGATTTTGTATCGCTAGCCAAAGAGATTGCAAACAACCTAGTTTAGCTTATAAATATTTAATAGAGAGCGCGATACCAGTAGCAACAATAACTATAGCTCCAGCTCCAAGACGATATCCGAATTTTGTAAAACGTATTCCAGCTTTTTTTGGATGTGCTTGCTTTTTGTGGTACTCATGAACACGTTCAATATCATCATTCCAGTTTACAGGATAGATGGTATTTTTACAGGTATGACAGTACAGTTTTTCTGAAATATCTTTACTAGCACGAGTAAAGAGTTTTCGTACGGTCTGTTCTTGGCTGAAAGAAAATTCCAAACCATCATTAGTAAAACATTCTGGACAGTTGTTCTTTAATCGGGCAGCATGAAGCGCGTGTGTGGTGGTCATGAGTTATTGATGAGTGGAAGTGATATTACAAATGTAGTGCCTTTATCTTGCGTGCTCTTTAAAACTCTAATGGTTCCATTATGATATTCATGGATAATACGTTTTGCTAGAGATAGCCCGAGACCCCACCCTCTTTTTTTGGATGTAAATCCCGTTGTAAAGATTCTTTTGTGGTTCCTTTTTGGGATTCCTTTTCCTGTATCGCTTACAAAAATCAATGCCCTTTTTTGAGTTGTTTCTACAATCACTTCAATATCACCCTTTCCTCTCATAGCATCAATACCGTTTTTAACTAAATTCTCGATGGTCCAACCAAACAGTTGCCCGTTTAACTGTACATAAATAGGGTAGCTTGGAGTGTCAATTTTAAAATTGATAAGTTTAGAGCTTCTGCTTTTTAAATAGTCAAAGGCAGCTGAAGTTTCGGCAACAATATCTGTTTCAGTTAGTTTGGGCATAGAACCCACTTTAGAAAAACGGGCGGTAATGGTTTCCAGGCGTTTGATGTCTTTTTCCATTTCAAAAATATACTCTGGATTCACATTTTCATCTCTTAGAATCTCTGTCCAACCTACTAAGGATGATAGTGGAGTCCCAATTTGATGTGCAGTTTCTTTAGCCATACCTGCCCATAATTTATTTTTTATGGAAGATTTTGCAGTTTCATTAAAGTAATAAATGGCTGCAACAAAAAGCATAAGAATAGCGATAAGTATGGCAGGGTAGTACTTTAACTTGTTAATGAGTGGAGAATTTCCGTAGTATACCGTTTGAAATACTTTCCCATTGTATTTTAGTTGAAGGGGTTTGTATTCAGAGGTAAATTCTGCTATTAGTGCATCTCTTTTCTTTACAGATTTTAGGATAGTGTCATCAATATTTTTACTGTTGTAGATACTATCTGCATGACTAAAACTAATCATGGGTGTGGTGTTGTTTAACCGGATTGCCTCTGTTGAAATCTTACTAATAGTCGAGTTTATAAGTATTGTGGAAGAAGAAACCTCTTTAAATGCTTCCGCAAAAATTTTCATTTTCTGACGTTCATTTTCTTTTAGTTCGTTAAAAAATGCAAGCGTGTTCCATAAAATAAGGCTTACAATAATAGCCGAAGCTACTATAAAAACCCAACGAACAAGAGATGTATTTTGCTTCATGAAGTATTACATTAATGTATGATAAATATAATGTAATTATGTTAATATTATTGTACAACCAAATTTTTACACCTTTGTGTAATTGCTATCTTTGTGATTATGAAAACCATTGACCCCAAAGCAGTAACTACAGGACAGTTACACAGATATATGCTAGGCGCGGTAACACCAAGGCCTATTGCTTTTGCCAGTACTGTAGATGCAAATGGCAATGTAAACCTTTCTCCGTTTAGTTTTTTTAATGTGTTTAGCGCAAACCCGCCTATCATGATTTTTTCACCTGCAAGGCGTGGTCGTGATAATACAACCAAACATACGTATGAAAATGTATTACAGGTAAAAGAGGTCGTTATTAATATTGTAAATTATGATATTGTACAGCAAATGTCCCTCTCTAGTACAGAATATGCTCAGGGAGTAAACGAATTCGAAAAAGCAGGATTAACTCCATTGGCATCAGAAACCATTCAGCCTCCTCGCGTTGCTGAGTCTCCTGTACAGTTTGAGTGTAAGGTGAATGAGGTAATTTCTCTAGGGACAGAAGGGGGAGCAGGAAACTTAGTAATTTGTGAAGTGCTTAAAATGCATATTGACGAAGCTATTTTGGATGCAGATGGGAAAATAGATCCCGTGAAGTTAGACGCCGTTTCAAGAATGGGTGGAAACTGGTACGGAAGAGCAAAAGAAGGGCTGTTTGAAGTTCCTAAACCACTGTCAACCCTTGGTATTGGTTTTGATCAATTGCCAACTGCAGTTAGAACAAGTAAATTTCTAACAGGAAACGACTTAGCGATGTTGGCAAATGTTGAGGTGTTACCAGAGGGTGTAGATGCAATAGCAACTGTATTAGAAGATGTTGCAATTGCTGCCCAAAAACACTTGGTGTTGAGGGATACTCAAGGCGCTTGGGAAGCCCTTTTAAAACAATAAACAAAACAATTATTTCTGAAGGGAAACAAAATACTTAAAACGATATATTAATTTTTAAAGATGGCCATTAACGCAAAAAACAAAAGCGTATGATGGAAATGTAACACTATGGAAGTAGAAGGAAAAGTAAAACTAGTCGGAGAAACTCAAACATTTGGTAGTAACGGTTTCAGAAAAAGAGAGTTAGTAATAACCACAGAAGAGCAGTACCCTCAACATATCATGATTGAGTTTGTACAAGACAAAACAGATTTGTTGAATAGCTACGCTCCAGGACAAGATGTAAAAGTAAGCATCAACCTAAGAGGGCGTGAGTGGTTAGACCCAAAAACGAATATCACAAAATACTTTAATTCTATTCAAGGATGGAGAATTGAAGGAGCTGCACAGGCTGCACCTGCTGCAAACGCAATGCCGCCAATGCCGCCTGCAGATGCATTTGAACCTGCAAGTGATTTAAACGAGGCAGATCACGACGATCTTCCTTTTTAAGGATAAAATCTATTTTAAGAACGCTCAGAGGCATCTGCTTCTGGGCTTTTTTTATGCGAAAAGTTCCATAAAAAGGGGATAGGGTTGCTGCTAAATTTGTTTATTTTTACGAGATGTCTATTACACAATCGATAGAAAATATTTTTAAAAAAGTACTGCCGTCCCCTTTTTCGATTGCAGTATTGTTGACGCTCTTCACTATTTTATTGGCTTTTTTCTTTACAACTCCTGTTGGTGAGCAAAACCATTTACTGACTATTTTATCTTATTGGGAAAAAGGAATTTGGAACAATAGCTTATTGGTGTTTGCCTACCAAATGATACTTATTTTGGTGTTAGGGCATATTTTGGTTTTAAGCAGTCCATTAAATACTCTTATAGGGAAACTCACCCAATTAGTTCATTCTACGGCAACAGCTGTTATTTTGGTAAGTGTAACCACTATGATGGTCTCTTTTTTTAATTGGGGTTTGGGACTCATTTTTGGTGCTATTTTAGCCCGAAAAGTTGCAGAGTCTGCACAACAGAGAGGCTTTGCTATTAATTACCCTTTGGTAGGCGCTTCTGGCTATGTAGGGCTTATGATTTGGCACGGAGGGATTAGTGGCTCTGCGCCATTAAAAGTTGCAGAAAGCGGCCACATAGCCAGCATAATGTCTAGCCTTAGTGACCCAGCTCTGCAGGCCCAACTCCCAGATAGTATTGCCTTTGGCCAAACGGTATTGAGTACTTTTAACGTAAGTTTATTTGCTATTTTGTTGGTGTTAGTCCCTTCCCTTTTGTATTTAATTGCAAAAAAAACACCTACAACACCTACTAACTTGCCAATTTATAGCCCCGATGTGTCAAAGAAAACATACCTAAGGGGTGCAGAAAAACTAGACCAATCTAATGTCTTGGGAATTGGGTTTGGATTGCTGGTTATGGTAGCTTTTTTTTATCAGTATTGGGGAGCTTTAAGGGCCCTCTCTATCACTCCAAATTTGTTGAATTTTTTTATGCTGGGCTTAGCCTTTTTATTGCATAAAAATTTTAAAAACTTTCTTCATGCCCTAGAAGAAGCAATAAAAGGAGCAACCGGTATTTTAATACAATTTCCGCTTTATTTTGGTATTATGGGGATCATGCGAGAAAGTGGTATGGTGGTTGAAATTTCAGATTTTTTTGTTTCTATTTCTACCACGCAAACCCTCCCTATCTTTACTTTTATAAGCGCTGGTTTGGTTAATATTTTTGTGCCAAGTGGAGGCGGGCAGTGGGCCATACAAGGACCCATTGTTATTGAATCTGCACTCAAGCTAGGAGTTGCTTTACCAAAAGCAATTATGGCATTGTCTTACGGAGATCAAATCACTAATATGTTGCAACCCTTTTGGGCACTGCCCTTATTAGGAATCACAAAACTCAAGGCGCGTGAGATTTTGCCTTATACCGTATTGCTTATGCTGCTTGGTAGTGCTGTTTATATGATAGGCCTTTTGTTGATATGATGCATGTACTTGACCAAACATTGTGGTTTCCAGACCCTACTGCAGCAGATGAACATGGCATTGTAGCTGTTGGTGGTGATTTATCTCCACAACGAGTGTTGTTAGCTTACAAGCAGGGTATGTTTCCATGGTTCTCTGAAGACGAGCCTATTCTTTGGTGGAGCCCAGACCCAAGAATGGTGTTATACCCAACCGAATTTAAAATTTCAAAATCGCTAAAAAAAACACTTCGTACGACTTCCTTTACCGTTACTTTTAATACTGCATTTGCTGCTGTAATAGATACTTGTTCAAAGATGGAACGACCTGGGCAAGATGGTACCTGGATTAGCCAAGAAATGAAACAGACCTATTTGGAGCTGCACCGTCAAAAATTTGCGATATCTGTTGAGGTTTGGGATGGAGACATACTCGTTGGGGGCTTATATGGTATAGATTTACCGGGTAATAAGTTGTTTAGTGGAGAGAGTATGTTTAGCATAAAAACAGATGCTTCAAAAATTGCCTTTGCTCATTTGGTGGCCTGGAGTATTACTCAAAACTACACCTTAATAGATTGTCAGGTATATACCAGTCATCTTGAAAGTTTAGGAGCTAGAGAGATAGACAGAGAAGTGTTTTTATCTAACCTTAGCTGAACATGAGTCTTTTACTGTAATAGTATCTCACATAAATATACTTAATACGACCGTAATCCATAAAAGTTTCAGACTTTTATAAAAAAGTACACATGAAAACATTTTTATACAAGTATATAGCCTTAGGGTTGCTTTTTGCAACCACAATAGTAAGTGCACAACTGCCAAAGGGGTTTACGGATGCTGAAAAGCAAATAATTGCAGATTATCAGTTCACAAAATATACCATGACACCTCCTCCAAGTGTTCCTGTTAGGGCAGCTGCAGAGTGGGAAGAAATAGAATACTTGGTAATCACATGGGAGAATAACTATGACGGTATTTTAACTCAAATTGTGGCTGCAGGGATTCAAGAATGTAAGGTCGTTATTACAACTCAAAACCCAAATGCTGTTACTAACACACTCACCAATGCAGGGATAGACTTAACCAATGTTATCTTCATGGATAGAAACTGGGATAGTATCTGGATACGTGATTATGCTGGAAATACAATTTATGAAAATGAAGTTGGTGACAGAGCCCTGACAGATTGGATATACAATAGGCCCAGACCCAATGATGACACGGTGCCTTTTGGTCATGCGATGCTTTTAGAAATCCCACTCTATGTAACAGACACAGCTCCCAATGATCTTGTAAATACAGGTGGAAATTATATGAGTGATGGCTTAGGGAATGCCTTTGCCTCTGAGCTAATATTAGAAGAAAACGAGCCAGGAAATCCGTATAATGTTTCTGCAAAGACAGAGGCTCAAATAGACCAAATCATGGAAGATTACATGGGAATTCAAAACTATATAAAAATGCCGGCCCTCCCTTATGATGTAATCAACCATATCGATATGCACATGAAACTTATCGATGAGCAAACACTTGTGGTGAGTAGATATCCAGAAGGGGTTGCAGACGGCCCGCAAATAGAAGCAAATATTCAAGAGGTCCTAGACAATGAAGTTTCTGCCTTTGGCTCTCCTTATAAGATTAACTGGATTGATGCACCTCCAAGCACCAGTGGTGCTTATCCAGACAACGGTGGGTATTATAGAACTTACACCAATGCAGTGTTTGTAAATAAAACAATACTAGTACCCACTTATAGACCAAATGTAGACAACTCCGCACTAGCTCAGTGGCGTGATTTAATGCCAGGATACAATGTGGTTGGTATTGATGTAGACAATTCTGGAGAGAATTTAATTGCCTCTTTGGGGGCTATTCATTGCATAACACATTCTATTGGTGTAGCAGATCCTCTTTGGATTGTTCATCAAGCTATACCATCAGCCCAAGAAAACACTAGCCTTACCATAGAGGCAAGTATAAAACATAATAGTGGTATAGCAAATGCTTCTGTTTTTTACAGAGATTTAGGGACTAGTACTTACCAGGAAGTCCCTATGAGTTTAACCAGTAATGATATTTGGAGCTCAGATATCACAGTGCAAACAACTAATATTGAGTATTATATTTGGGCTCAGGCAATTTCTGGAAAAACCCTCACCAGACCTATTGTAGCTCCAGAAGGCTATTGGACCATGCAAGTGGGCGAATTAGGTGCCACAGTTTATGATTTACAGACCATTACAGGGCCTTTTCCAAATCCGGCTAGCAAATCTGTTAGTTTTAAATTTAAAGATGTGGAAGGAACTCTCAAGGTAACGATCACCAACATTCTTGGCCAAGAGTTATATAACAAGCAGGTAACACAACCAAATGGAACCCTTACACTACAACTACAAGATAGTTGGAGAGGTGCCTTATTTGCTACCTTTACAGGGCAGTTTGGAAGCACCACCAAGAAAATAATAAAGCTTTAAAAAGAGTTCGTTTTTCTAGTACAGAGGGGATACCCTAAGGCTGTTCTTTTGTTTAGCGAACGTTATACGTTTGATTAAAAACAGATAAAACTCCTTTTTTTTATTCTTTTACTCTGCCTTTTCTGTATGAGCAATACAAAAATGTCACAGACCACTGAAGTAAAAAAGACAAGTATCAATAAGGATGTTGATTTCATAAAAGGGTATGAGCGGTATGTAAATAGGTGCATACAAACCTTGCATGCTCTAGATATAGACACTACCAATAACAAATACCTTAACCTTCAAAAGAGGTAATTCTAAAAAAATCAAAGGGAGTTTATAAAAAAAAGGTAATTGCGCTAAAACATTAGAGCAATTACCTTTTTTAAAATAAATTTTTTTTATTGTTTGATAAACTTTATTGTTTTGCTAGCTGTATCTGTTTTTAAAATTACAAAATAAACACCTGTATTTAAATTAGATGTTTCTACAGAGAAGGTAGTTGCCTCTGGAGATGCATTCTTTACAATTTGTCCAAGTGTATTATAAACGGCAACATTCGTAATTTGCTTATCTGATTGGATAGTTATATTATGAGTTGTTGGATTAGGGAAAAGCGAAACATTAATAGTGTTAAAGTTGCTAACCGCTAAAGTGTTGCTAGTTACAACAATGCTTCCTAGAGCTACTTCATCTGCAGGGTTTGCATTTAAGCCACGTATTTGGAAGCCATATTGCACCACAGCATCTGCCCCTTCAACATTGTTATATGTTACTGAAAAGTCAGTTCCATTTTCACCTAAAGGAGTATATTCCTCTTTTAAAACTGAAAAATCAGCATTGAATACTTTAATAAACGCAGTGGTAGCATAAGTTGATAAAACCATTGTTGTATTAACAGTGTCTCCAGTTAATAACTCTGAAATAATTAATTCACCAACAATATTACTAACCATTAATGCAGGAATAGTCACAGCAGCACCATCTTCTCCTGGAGCCATTACAATTGGTGCTCCCTCTACATTGTTCACCATAATAACTGCAACTGCACCTGCATTTTGAGCCGCTAATGCTTTTAAACCAAATTCGCATGTTCCTCTTCTAATTACAGCAACTTTTCCTTCTAAAGCAGGCCCATTAGTAATTGCCTCACAAGCATCATTTTCATCAGGGTCAACATTTTCATCAGTTACTAAAACCGTGTCTTCAGTTAAAGCTATAGCTGTAAATGCACCTCCAAAACCAGCTGCAACAGCTTGATGACCGCCAGTTAAAGGCCCATTATTTACATTAAATAAAAGGGTTCCAGCTCCATCAAGAGTATTAGAGGTAACGGTCCCTTCAAAAGTAAGAGCGCTACCCACTAATGAATTATCCTCAACATAGGTATTTCCTTCAAAAATTTTGTTTCCAACAAATGTTGTTTGATCTACCCAAAATGGATCTGTACCAGTATCCCAAGTGTTAAAATTAGGTTGTAATGTTAAGGTGTTATTTGGCGCATCAACTACAGTCTTTAGATCTGCTAAACCCCAATCTTGTCCAAAAACATACGCCCCACCGTTTGTAGGTGTTTCAAATACATTTGCATAGCCAATTTGCGCAGCACCTGCATCTACTGTTACTGTGTTTTGTGCGACACCCATAAGAGCAAAGCAGGATACGAATGCGATTGTGAAATAATTGTTTTTCATGATTTTAAAGTTTTAGTTAATAGATAGTTACAAGCTTAATTTAGATTTTAATGTTTAAAAAGCTAAAATAATATATTTTTGGCAGAACTGAAATCTTTTTTGATGGCCCTAGTTAAAATTTATTAAAATTTATTTTCGGATTATTAAAGGTAGTAAGTTTACATATATAATTACGTCATATCTTTTATGAAGACAGAAAACCTACAAACAATTCAAACAAAAGAAGTATTATTAAGTAACGCTTTAGAAACTGCGATGCCATACAACGCATACCGGGAACTAGTTACAAATCATGTTGAAAGTGAGACATCAACAGGGCCAAATCAAACAGATGCTCTGATTAATTATACCAAGCTCAATGACGCAAGAATGAGGCGTTTGGATAAAACCACTAAAATTTCAGAAGCTTACCAAACTCTTTTTTCTAATTATAAAAAGAAAGTAACTTGGCTAGTGCTCACAGAGAGCTGGTGTGGTGATGCCGCGCAATCCTTGCCAATACTTAATAAAATTGCTGCCATAGTGCCACATCTTAATTTAAAAGTAGTTTTGCGTGATGAGCATATAGATTTAATGCAGTACTTCTTAACCAATGGAGCCATGGCTATCCCAAAGTTAATAGCGATTGATGATGCTTCAAGGGTTGTTCTTGGAACATGGGGGCCAAGGCCAAGTGTTGCTACACAAATGGCTGCCAACTACAAGGCAACTCACGGTACCCTGACACCAAAGTTTAAAGAAGAGTTGCAGGGTTGGTACACGAAAGATAAAGGGCTGTCTATTGTAGCGGATATTGAAGGCTTACTGCAGTAAAACCAAGGTTTATTCCTTCAAGAAAACGAATTAAATACGCTGTATATTTAAAACTAGGAGTCTGTTTGTGTCGTGAAATATTGAATGATTTCTTTCATAGATTCTGCATTTTTAACATCAAATTCGCCAATTTTAGTGCGACGTAATGCAGATAGATGCCCCCCATTGTCTAGGGCTTTTCCAAAGTCATGAGCCAAGGATCTAATATATGTTCCTTTGCTACAGGCCACTCTAAAATGAACATCAGGCAGATCAATACGTGTAATTTCAAAAGCAGAAATATGAACAGGGCGTTTTGGAATCTCTACTGTTTCGCCTGCTCTTGCATATTCATACAACCGTTTTCCTTCTTTTTTCAAGGCTGAAAAGATAGGAGGTTGCTGCATAATATCACCTACAAATTGGTGGGTGGCTAGCTGTATCGCCTCTTCTGAAAGAGGCCCAATATCAAACCTTTGGTCTCTTTCTGTTTCTAAGTCATAACTTGGTGTTGTTGCTCCTAGGGTAATTACGCCAGTATATTCTTTGTGTTGAGCTTGGTAGCGTTCTATTTTTTTTGTGAATTTACCTGTACAGAGTATTAACAACCCACTCGCTAAGGGGTCTAAAGTTCCGGCATGACCTACTTTAATCTTCTTGATGTCAAACTGCTTCCGAATGAGCCATCTCACTTTGTTTACTACTTGAAACGAAGTCCACTCCAGAGGTTTATCAATGAGCAGTACTTGTCCAGTTTGGTAATCTTCTTTTTGTAGTATGCTTAGGTCCATATGCTCGCTTAGTTGTATAATCCTACTCCAATAGCAATTAAACCTACCACAACGCAATAGCTGGCGAAGTATGAAAGTTTGCTTTTCTTCACCAGTTTGATCATCCACGTGCACGCGATGAGTCCACTTAAAAATGCGGCTATAAAACCAAAGCCTAGTGTTGTAAAATCGGTGGCTTCTGTAGTTAGTTCGCCGCCTAATAGATCTTTAGCTATTTTCCCAAAGATTAAGGGGATTACCATTAAAAAAGAAAAACGAGCCGCTTTACTTTTGTCATTACCTAATAACACTGAGGTCGAAATTGTAGCCCCACTTCTAGAGATTCCAGGCAACATAGCTACCGCCTGTGCTACTCCAATAATAAATGCATTTTTAAACGTAACTGGTTTTCCTGTGTTTTTTGATCTATCTGCCAGCCATAGTAAGAGTGCAGTCACCAATAGCATAGCACCAACAAATGCGATATTACCTCCAAAAAAGGACTCTAGTTCTTTTTCAAAAAGCAATCCTACTATTACTGCAGGGAGCATAGAAATTACAATTTTTGACACAAATTGTGTTTCTTCATTCCAAGAAAATTTCAGCAACGAAGTACTAATTTCAACAATGTCTTTTCTAAAGACCACAATGGTGCTTAATGCTGTGGCAAAGTGGAGTATTACTGTAAAAAGCAAACTTTCTTCTGGAATAGAGTTGTCTCCTAAAAGGGCTTTTCCAAGTTCTAGATGACCACTTGAGGAAACGGGTAAAAACTCAGTAAATCCTTGAACAACTCCAAGGATAATGGCGTCTAATGCTTCCATTTATTTTTTTTTCCGGGTGTCTAATAAGATCGCGTACACTTCAATGCCAAAACCAATTAATATAAGTGCAGGCGCAAGGCGTATGCGCCTCCAGCTGTAAATTTCAGGATTAAAAATAGCAGGGTCATCGCTACCGCCTCCAGACATCAAAATAAATCCTAGCGTAATAAACGCTACTCCAATGGCCATAAAAATATAGTTTTTACGTTCAAAAATAAAATGAGGTTTGGCGTTTTCTTTTCGTTTTTTTTCTCCCATAATAGTGCCCAAAATTTGGGGTATTGTTTTTAAAGGTTCTCTAATATCCTGACAAAGGTAGGAAATTAAAATTCTGTGAATATGATTTCATTTTCTAAAGCTAATTACTAAATATCGTTGCTTTGAGACTAAAATTAAAACCCATATAATGTAATGTTATTTTTTTTCCCAAGACTTTCTTCTGTTTTTGATTTAAATTCAGGTCCCTTTCTATGCCTCTATTGATAGAATAAAAAGGGCCATTAACTTTTTTAAAAAATAGATCTGCAGTATCTCTTGCGTATACTTGAGTCCTTATAATTTTTTTAACAATGCAACTTTGAAGCAAAAAAAGACAACTAATGGCCCAATGGCTTTAATAGTATAAGTCATCGGTTTGTAAATTTAAAAAACGTTGTGTTGCAAAATAAGTGCTTAACCACGAGATAAAAACACCCATCAAGAACACAAATCCAAACAAAGCCCCTAACATCATCTTATCATTTATTAGTTGGAGATCTGGAAAGCTTTTATCACTGTAGTAAATCACCACTATCATACCAGCCATAGCTACAAAAGCACCAATAATACCCAAGCGCATGCTCCTCCAAATAAAAGGAAGTCTAATAAAACGCTTTGTTGCTCCTACCATTTGCATGGTCTTTATCGTAAACCTTTTTGAATATACCGATAGTCGAATGGAGCTATTAATTAAAAGGATAGCGATCACTAAAAATACAGCTGCTATAACGATAACCCAAAAGCTAATTTTAGCCACATTTTCTGTAAGTTTTTCTATTAAAGGTTTGTCATAGATAATGTCATCTACAAATTCTTTATTCTTAAGCTCCTTAACTATGGATTCAATTTTTTCTGGGGTCACAAAGTTAGCACGCAAACGCACATCAATACTATTTTGAAGTGGATTGTCACCAAGGTACTCCATAAAGTCTTCACCAATAGTCGCGCTGTGTTCTTCTGCGGCTTGCTCTTTTGTGACGTAGATTGCTTCTTTTGTGAAATCCGCTAAGGCAAGGCTTTGTTTGAGTTGGGTTATTTCGGTTTCTTTTGCAGTGTCTTTTAAGAATACAACAAGAGGTATTTGTTCTTTAAAATAATCACCTACTTTTTGACTGTTTAACACCAATAAGCCAAGAAGGCCCAATAAGAACAAGACTAAAGAGATGCTCAAAACCACTGAAAAATAAGAGGAAATCAATCTGCGTTTCTGAAATGTTTCGAAAGAGGATGCCATAGGTCTGTATAACTAGAATTACATGTGTTTGTTGTGCAGTAAAAATACAAAATTCATTGAAATAGAAGGTACGCCTTTCAGAGAAGTTAGCCTGCTCCTCTTTAAGAATCATCTAGACTTATATGATGAGATTAAAAAATAGCCTTGTGCCTTATAATTCCCGAAGATATTGATTTCGTTTCACACGTATTATGATCGAAACCTTGTTTCAATTTCAAGTTTAGGGCCTCGTCCCTTTAGCATTTCAGACAATAACTGTAAATTTGTTCCTTCATAAACGCAGGAACAATGAGCAAGTATCATTTTAATGAGATAGAGACCAAATGGCAAAAACATTGGGCAGATCACGGAACCTTTCATGCAACTAATAATAGCCAAAAGCCAAAGTATTATGTGTTAGACATGTTTCCCTATCCATCTGGTGCAGGACTGCATGTAGGTCACCCATTAGGATATATTGCTAGTGACGTGTATGCTCGGTACAAGCGTCATAAGGGTTTTAACGTACTGCACCCCCAAGGGTATGATTCATTTGGTTTGCCTGCAGAGCAGTATGCCATACAAACAGGACAACATCCTGCACAAACCACCAAAGTAAATATTGATGGAGGTACAGACAAACAAGGAAATGGTATTGCTGGATATAGAAAACAGTTAGATACTATTGGTTTTTCTTTTGATTGGAGCAGAGAAGTGCGAACATCAAACCCAGATTACTACAAATGGACGCAATGGATTTTCACAGAATTATTTAATAGTTGGTATTGTAAACACAGTGATAAAGCACGAAGTATTGCTTCCTTAGTAGGTCTTTTTGAAGCAGAAGGGAATGCCAATGTAGCTGCTATTTGTGATGATGCTATTGAACTATTTACAGGGGAAGAGTGGCTTGCTTTTTCTTCGGAAGTACAACAGCAAATACTGTTAGGATATAGAGTAACATACCTAGCAGAGACCGAAGTAAATTGGTGCTCAGAATTAGGAACCGTTTTGGCCAATGACGAGATAGTAAATGGGGTAAGTGAGCGCGGGGGCTATATGGTTGTGCGTAAAAAAATGAAGCAATGGAGCATGCGTATATCTGCATATGCAGAACGCTTGTTGCAAGATTTAGATACGGTAGATTGGAGTGAGTCAATCAAGGAGACCCAGCGTAACTGGATTGGGAAGTCTGTGGGCGCAACCGTAGTCTTTGAGGTGAGGGGGTATGATGCTAAAATTCCTGTTTTTACAACCAGACCAGACACTATTTTTGGCGTGAGCTTTATGACCTTGGCACCAGAACATGAATTGGTGGCACAGGTTACAACCTCGAAGCAAAAAGCAGCGGTAGATGCGTATGTAAAATCTACAGCAAAAAGAAGTGAGCGGGAGCGAATGGCAGATGTAAAAACAATTAGTGGTGTGTTTACTGGAGCCTATGCAGAACATCCATTTAGCAAAGAGCCTATTCAGATATGGATTGGAGATTATGTTTTAGCAGGCTATGGGACGGGTGCTGTTATGGCGGTTCCCTGTGGAGATCAACGTGATTATGATTTTGCTAAACAGTTTGATTTACCCATTCCTAATGTTTTTCAAGACGCAGACATTAGTGAGGCAGCCTTTAGCGATAAAGACACCGCTGTTCTTGCAAACAGTGAGTTCTTGAATGGATTAAAATATAAAAAAGCAGTAAAGCTGGCTATTTACGAGTTAGAAAAAATAGGCGCGGGTACTGGTAAAACAAATTATAGATTACGTGATGCGGTGTTTTCTAGACAGCGTTATTGGGGAGAACCTTTTCCCGTATACTACAAGAATGGAGTGCCTAAAATGATAGCCATAGCGCATTTGCCAATCGAGCTCCCTAAAATTGAAAAATACCTTCCTACCGAAACAGGAGAGCCACCCTTAGGGCGTGCAGATGTTTGGGCATGGGACAGTCAAAAATGTGCTGTAGTAGAAAATAAATTAATAGACAATAAAACTGTATTTCCGTTAGAGTTAAATACCATGCCTGGATGGGCGGGGAGTAGTTGGTATTTCTTTAGGTATATGGAAAAAGCAAACCGGGATACGGTGTTTGCCAGCAAAGAATCGCTAGCCTATTGGCAAAATGTTGATTTATATATTGGAGGAAGTGAACACGGCACAGGACACTTATTATACAGCCGTTTTTGGGTGAAATTTTTACACGATTTGGGCCACGTTCCAGTAAAAGAACCGTTCCAGAAAATGATCAACCAAGGGATGATTTTGGGAGAGAGTGCTTTTGTATATAGAGTTGCGGGAGAAAACAAATTTGTTTCTCAAGGTAAAAGAGAAGGCTATGCCATACAGCCTATACATACAGATGTTTCTTTTGTTAGTGTTTCAAACGAGTTGGATATTGAAGCATTCAAAAACTGGCGAGGAGAATTTAAAACTGCCGAGTTTATAACAGAAGATGACGGCGCTTTTAAAGTAGGCCGGGAGATTGAAAAAATGTCCAAGTCCAAATACAATGTGGTAAATCCAGATGATATTTGCAGCCAATATGGAGCAGATACCTTACGTATGTATGAGATGTTTTTAGGACCACTTGAGCAAGCAAAACCTTGGAGCACCGCAGGTATTTCTGGGGTGCATAGTTTCTTGAAAAAACTATGGCGTTTATTTCATTCAGGAGCAGATGAACTTTTTACTGTTTCACAAACTCCAGGAACTAAAGATACCTTAAAGGTATTGCATAAAACCATAAAAAAGGTGGAAGATGATATCGAGAACTTTAGTTTCAATACCTCGGTATCTACCTTTATGATTGCTGTAAATGAATTAACTGCTCAAAAGTGCAATAGTAAAGACATACTAGAACCTTTAACTATTTTAATCTCACCATATGCGCCTCACATTGCAGAAGAACTATGGAATAAGCTAGGACATAATGTTAGTATCTCTGAGGCCCCATTTCCGGTTTTTGACGCTAGCCATTTGGTGGAGAACAGCAAAGAGTATCCTATTTCTTTTAATGGTAAGATGCGTTTTAAAATGGAGTTACCCTTAGACATGAGTAAAGAAAATATTGAAGTTGCGGTTATGGCAAATGAAAAAACCATTCAACAACTAGCCGGGCGCATTCCTAAAAAAGTAATTGTAGTGCCTGGAAAGATTATTAATATTGTAGGATAACTGTAGGATTCTATCGTAGCTATTTTTTATTAAAGAAGGCAGAACATCACGTAGGTTGAAATTTCAGAAATGCCTACTTTTTTCTATAACCCGTGTACAACAGGCCTATAAAGTATAGCGCGTTTTTGGTACACTTAAATTAAACTAGAAACCATTATGATTGGATACTATATTGTTGCCGGAATTATCTTTTTATTGAGTTCTTATGTCAGCAAAAAATTAAAAAGTAAGTTCAAATTCTATGCTAAAGTAACACTGGAAAATGGAATGAGCGGTAGAGAAATTGCCGAAAAAATGCTTGCAGATAATGGCATAACAGATGTTGATGTTATTAGTGTAGGGGGACAGTTAACAGATCATTATAACCCACAAAATAAAACGGTAAACTTAAGTGAGCTGGTCTACAATGAGCGAAATGCCTCAGCTGCTGCTGTTGCAGCTCATGAAGTTGGTCATGCTGTACAACACGCAACAGCCTATAGTTGGTTGACAATGCGAAGTAAAATTGTACCCGCTGTAGGGATTGCCAGTAAGCTGTCAAATATTGTAATCATGATTGGGCTGGTGCTTTCTGGAACAGGATCTGTCTTTGGCACCAATATTTTTTTATTAGGAATCATTTTATTTTCAATAACAACAGCTTTTTCTATAATTACTTTGCCGGTAGAATATGACGCAAGCAATCGTGCTTTAGCTTGGCTAGAAAAAGAAAGTATAGTAACTCAAGAAGAATTAGCGGGATCAAAAGATGCCTTAAAATGGGCAGCAAGAACCTATTTGGTTGCAGCTTTAGGGTCTTTGGCTACACTGCTGTATTTTATAATAATGTTCATGAACAGAAGATAGAAACATGCTATTTTGTAAAAAAGCCGGTCTAAAATTAATTTTAGACCGGCTTTTTATAATTTGGTGAGGTGGTTTTACCCAACTACATTCATAGGGTTATATCCTAAATAAGGCACCTCTGTTTCTGTAAAGTGAATCCCAAACTCTTGTAATTCTTTTAGGATAGGTTCATACACTTCTTTTTTTAGAGGTAGCTGAACTCCGGGGGTGGTGATTTCTTTGTTTAATATTCCAAGCGCAGCAATAGCGACGGGGAGCCCGACTGTTTTTGCCATAGCAGTATAGTCTTGATCGTCACCGATAGCTACCATTTTACTGTCTATTTGGTGTTTTTTACCATCTAGTTCGTATCCAAATTTATGATACATAACAATCATGTCTTTGTCATCTGGAGCCAAGGTCCAGCTATCCATAAGTATTTTTTGTAATGCTTGTGCCGGTGTAGCATTCTTAATACCAATGGTTTTTGTGGGGTTTAAGATATCAAGATCTTCAATTTTATTCCACATTAAATCATCTTGGTCAATTTTAAGGCTATGTCTCAGTTTTAATGCAACAGTATCTGTGGGCGAATAAGGCAAAAAGCGATTCACAAATTCAAGATAGCTTAAGGTTTCAGAATTTGGAAGTGTGTAGGTGTCGTCTGTCATACCAAGATGTACAAACATATTCCAGGCCTTACTGAATCCAACACGGCGAACGGTTCCTCTATATAGGGTAAGGATATTTTCTAGGCCATATACGGTTTGATATTTTAAACTATTACGGTTGGCGTAGACTTCAAACTTCCCGTACCCTTCAACTTCAATAAATTCAGTTCTTCTAAAAAGTCTATTGTAGGGTATGTATTTAAATTTTCCTTCTTGAATAAATTCTGCGGCACCACCTTGCCCTGCCAGTACAACATTGCGAGGATTCCATGTAAACTTATAATTCCAGAGATTGTTGTCGCTTTCTGGAGCCACCAAGCCCCCCGTGAAACTTTCAAACAAGAGCATCTTACCTCCTTTATCTTTAATACGGTCAATAACTTGCATTGCACTCATATGATCAATGCCCGGGTCCAGTCCTATTTCATTCATGAATACCAGCCCTTTTTCTTTTACCATAGGGTCTAGGAGTTGCATCTCATCACTAATATAAGATGCTGTTATCAGGTGTTTTCCGTATGTTATGCAATCTCGGGCAACTTCTATATGAAAGCGAGCAGGAAGCATAGAAATAACAACATCACTATTTTTAACGGCTTCTTTACGTTGCTCTTCGTTAAAAACATCAAGCAAAATACCACGCCCATTTGGGTGGCCGCTAGTAAGTTTTTGTGCATTTTGTATGTTGATATCTCCTATGGTTAAGAATAATTTCTCTTCGGTGCTTTTGTCTAAAAGGTATTTAATCAAACTTATCGCGGAACGTCCGGCACCAATAATTAATATGTTTCTCATCTGTTTTGTTTTGGGTATCTTTATATTAACATAAAGACATTTACGAAAGTACAAATTTGTACCACACACTATGATAAAATACCATAAAAAGATAGTCATTTCTGCTAGTGTTTTGGCGGCAGTTGCTATTACACTAGGTGCTTTTGGCGCCCACGGCCTTAAACAACTCATTTCGGTTGAATCTCTTGCGATATTTGAAACAGGTGTTACCTATCAAATGTATCATGCTTTGGCATTACTAGCTTTGGGGTTGAATGCTGTTGTGCCCTCAAAAACAATACGTGTTGTTTTTAGATTCTTTGTTTTTGGAATCCTGTTTTTTTCTGGATCCTTGTATTTTTTAGCACTTAAAAGTATCATGCCATTTTCTGTTTCTTTTCTAGGCCCTGTGACTCCTATCGGTGGACTCTTACTCATATTAGGCTGGGCTCGTTTGATATATGGCGTTCTTAAAAAGAAATAAATATATTTTAATTGCAGCGTTTTATATTCCTTTTAAAATACGGAACGAATTAGAACTTATTAACAGTAAAATGGGATAAATAAGAGAATATAGCATTATTTTTTAGCTATGTTTTGTTATTTTTGTGAAACAACAATTAAATAAAAGTATGGCGGCTAATAACCAAACTACACATGTGGTTTCGATAGATCAATACGGAATCAAAAACGCAAAAGTTAACTACCAACTTTCTGCGGAAGAACTTCACAAACAAACAATAGAAAAAGGACAAGGAAAACAAGCCGATAACGGAGCACTTGCAGTAGATACAGGTGAGTTTACTGGGCGTTCTCCAATGGATCGTTTTATTGTGAGAGATGAAGTCACCGAAGATAAAGTATGGTGGGGAGCTATTAACATTCCTTTTGATGCAGATAAATTTGATGCATTGTATAACAAAGTAACAGCCTACCTTTCGAGCAAAGAAGTGTATGTTCGTGACAGTTATGCTTGTGCTGCTTCTGATTATAAACTAAACATACGTGTGATCAATGAGTATCCATGGTCTAACATGTTTGCTTACAATATGTTTTTGCGTCCAACAGCCTCTGAGTTAGATGGGTTTGACCCAGAATGGTTGGTTGTAAATGCACCAGGATTTATGGCAGACGCTCTTGTTGACGGAACACGCCAACACAATTTTGCGATTTTAAATTTTGAAAAGAAAATTGCCTTAATAGGAGGGACTGGCTACACTGGAGAAATTAAAAAAGGAATTTTTTCCGCCTTAAATTTTATTTTACCAGTATACAAAAACACCTTGCCGATGCACTGTTCTGCAAATATAGGAGAAGATGGTGAAACTGCTATTTTCTTTGGCTTATCAGGAACAGGTAAAACGACCTTGTCTGCAGATCCAAACCGGAAATTAATTGGTGACGATGAGCATGGCTGGACTTCAGAGAATACAATTTTTAATTTTGAAGGAGGATGCTATGCTAAGGTGATTAATCTGTCTGCAGAAAATGAACCTGATATTTATAAGGCTATTAAGTCTGGAGCCATTCTAGAAAATGTCGTTATGGATGCCCAAGGCGTGGTAGATTACGAGAATGTTTCGGTTACTCAAAATACCCGTGTAAGTTATCCAATTCATCATATTGACAATATTCAGGAGCCATCCTTAGGGAAGAATCCTAAGAATATATTTTTCTTAACAGCAGATGCTTTTGGGGTATTGCCTCCTATATCCAAGCTAACGCCTGGACAAGCAGCATATCATTTTATTAGTGGTTATACCGCTAAGGTTGCTGGAACCGAGGCTGGTGTTACAGAACCAGTGCCAAGTTTTTCAGCTTGTTTTGGTGCGCCATTTATGCCTTTACACCCAACCAAATATGCTGACCTGCTAAGTAAAAAAATGACAGAGGCTGGTGTAAATGTTTGGTTAGTGAACACAGGATGGACTGGTGGTCCTTATGGAGTTGGAAGTAGAATGAAACTAAAGTATACTCGTGCCATGATAACAGCAGCTATGGATGGCTCATTAGATGCTGCCAATAAAGACAAGTATCATGTACACTCTGTGTTTGGTTTAAACCAACCTAGAGTTTGCCCTAATGTGCCAAAAGAAGTTTTGAGCCCACGCGGAACTTGGAATAACGATGAAGGCTATTATAAAACTGCACACAAACTAGCCGCTTCTTTTAAAGCAAATTTCAAACAATTTGAGGAGTATGCCAGCGAAGAAATATTAGCTGGAGCTCCACCAAGAGGGTAGTAGAGCATTTTTAAAACATAAAAAAATCCGATATAATTAATATATCGGATTTTTTCTTTAGGTGTTTTTGAATAAAATAGCAATCTATTTTTTATTCTGTTCTTTAATGTACTTTTCTAAGGCCATAGTCATAGATGGGGTTTCAGGTGTGGGCGCTTGAATGTCTACACGCAGCCCTTTTTCTAAAGAAGCTTTTACTGTTGTGTTTCCAAAGACAGCAATACGGGTGTCATTTTGTTGGAAGTCTGGAAAGTTTTCAAACAGCGATTCAATACCGCTTGGACTAAAGAAAACTAAGATGTCATAATACACATTTCTTAGGTTACTTAAATCACTAACTACGGTCTTATAGAAAACAGATTCTGTCCATTCTACTTTTAATTCGTTAAGTACGCTTGGAACCTCTGGTTTTAGTTTGTCACTAGCGGGAAGTAAGAACGTTTCTGTTTTATATTTTTTAATGAGGGGAGAAAGCTCTGTAAAAGTTCTTTTCCCTACATATATTTTACGCTTTCGGTACACCACATATTTTTGTAAATAATATGCAACGGCTTCGCTTTGACAAAAGTACTTCATTGAATCTGGCACTTTAAAGCGTAACTCTTCTGCAATTCTGAAGAAATGATCTACTGCGTTTCGGCTTGTTAAAATAATTGCTGTGTAGTTGTTTAGGTCTACTTTCTGAGAGCGAACTTCCTTTCCAGATACTCCTTCAACGTGGATAAAAGGAATGAAATCTATTTTCACCTTTTGTCTATCAATAAGGTCGAAATATGGAGAGTTTTCTACCTTTGGTTCGGGTTGGGATACTAAAATAGTTTTTACTTTCATAAGCATCACTTTATTTAACTTCAGCCAGCTACGTAAATACCTTATATAGTATGATGTAGGGCGAAATTTCAAGAGCGCAAAGATACAAAATAAAATAAAAGAAGTTGCTTAATATTAATTTTCCGTTCGTTTTGTAGCTATAAAATAGTGCAACTGCATTGAGACAACCAATTAGGAGACAAAATACTATGATGATTTCTTTATTTATAGGCGTGATGTACACCAAAATAAACAGTGTGATTAAAAATAAAACACTCATAAGGTTTCTATAACTCAGTTTTTGATATACATATTGACCTACAATGTGTTGCATATTAAAGGTTATTCCAATTACTTTTTCAAGGGCTATTTTTAAAATAACAAAAACAACAAAACTTGCCATTAGTTTAATGAATAAAAAAGGCTCTTTATTTAGTGCCATTGGATATTTCCATACTATAGCTTTGTACAACAGGAGCGAAACACAAATAGCTTGTGGAATAAATAATAAAATATTAAATAGGTGATATAATGGGTCGTTTTTTCCGAAAACAAAAAAGTACTTGTTGGTTACCGGCAACTTTAAAAACTCTTGAAACCTAAGAGGGTATCCTATTTTTACAATAGTGAAAATAACAATACAGGCTACTAGAAGTATTGTTATCCAGTCTTGTGAAGGGTAAAGTCTTTCTAGATGCTGCACAGTAATTTTTTAGGTTAAAGATAGCATATTGTGGATGATGTAATGGGGAGTAAATACATTTTTTTATATACAACATGTGGTTTAAAAAAGTACCTTTGTACTATAAAACGAGAAGTATGTCAAATGCCTTGGTTGTAATACCAACGTACAATGAGAAGGAGAATATTGAACGATTGCTGCGCACTATTATGTTGCTGCAACGAGATTTTGATATGCTAGTTGTTGATGACAACTCGCCAGACGGCACTTCAGTACTGGTTCAAAAATTAGCCGTTGCGTTTCCAGATAGAATCTATCTATTAAAACGAGATGCTAAATTAGGTTTAGGCACAGCCTATATTGCTGGATTTAAATGGGCGTTAACCAGATCATACTCTTATATTTTTGAAATGGATGCAGATTTTTCACACAACCCTAAGGACTTGCTTCGTTTGTATAATGCCTGTGAACATGAAGATTGTGATATGGCCATTGGCTCTCGCTATGTAACAGGTGTAAATGTTGTAAACTGGCCCATGAATAGAGTTCTTTTATCTTGGGGAGCGTCAAGATATGTACGATGGGTAACGGGAATGAATATTGATGATACTACGGCAGGCTTTATTTGTTATAGACGCCATGTGTTGGAGGCCATTAATCTAGATGCCATTAAGTTTGTTGGTTATGCATTTCAAATAGAAATGAAGTTTAAGACCTATCTCAGTAAATTTAAAATAAAAGAAATACCTGTTATCTTTACAGACAGAACAAAGGGAGTGTCAAAAATGAATAAAGGAATTATTTCTGAAGCTATTTTTGGGGTCCTTGCCATGAAATTGAAAAGTATATTTAACCGACTAGAAATATAATGACTCAAGTTTTAATAAAAAATGCCCAAATAGTAAATGAAGGAACGATTACCACCGGTGATGTTCTGATTGAAGGAGACCGTATTGCCGAAATTGCAGATACTATTAGCGTAAAGAGTGCAGACACTAAGGTGATAGACGCAGATGGGTTTTATTTAATTCCTGGAATGATAGACGATCAAGTTCATTTTAGAGAGCCAGGACTCACACACAAAGGAACTATTAAGACAGAATCTCGGGCAGCTGTCGCAGGTGGTATAACCTCTTTTATTGAGATGCCTAATACGGTTCCTCAAGCAACAACGATCGCCTTACTAGAAGAAAAATTTGCTATTGCAGCCAAAGATGCTCATGCTAATTATTCTTTTATGTTTGGGGGTACGAATGATAATCTAGCTGAAATATTAAAAGTAGATAAAACAAAGGTTGCTGGGTTGAAGTTGTTTTTGGGGAGTTCTACAGGGAATATGTTGGTAGATAATCCAAAAGTGCTAGAAGAGATATTTAGCAAGACAGATTTGTTAATCTCTACACACTGTGAAGATGAGGCAACGATTAAGAAAAACCTAGAAGAAGCTATTGCCAAGTATGGTGAAGATATACCCATAGAAAAACATCCAGATATACGTAGCGAAGAGGCTTGTTATATCTCCTCTTCTCAAGCCATTGCATTGGCCAAAAAGACGGGTGCAAGGTTGCATGTTTTTCATGTTTCAACAGCAAAAGAAACCAAGCTTTTTGATAAAAAAAAGCCGCTAAAAGACAAAAAAATAACAGCTGAAGTTTGTATTCATCATCTCTGGTTTACCGATGAAGACTATGCCTCAAAAGGCACTAAAATTAAATGGAATCCGGCTGTAAAAACCAAAAAAGATAAAGAAGGACTCTGGAAAGCCCTAAATGAAGGCCGTATAGATGTTATTGCCACAGACCATGCTCCACACACTTTAGAAGAAAAAAATAATGTGTATACCAAAGCTCCTTCCGGGGGGCCTCTAGTGCAACATGCCCTAGAGGCTTTGTTTGAAATGCACCGTAAAGGATATATTACAGTAGAGAAATTGGTTGAAAAGATTGCTCACAATCCTGCGATTTTATTTGAAATAAAAGACCGAGGGTTTATTAGAAAAGGGTACAAAGCAGATTTAGTATTGATAAATCCAAATGCGCCCTGGACCGTAACCAAAGATAATATTGTTTACAAATGTGGCTGGTCTCCTTTTGAGGGTACTGCGTTCACCGCTAGGGTAACACATACATTTGTAAACGGACATCTAGCGTATGAAAACGGAAGGTTTTCTGAGAGTACAAACGCAGAACGCTTAACGTTTAATAGATGATGCTAAAAGACACATTACATGCTGGGTTCTTAGTTGCTTTTAAAAAAAGACAGCATTTTTTAGCTGCATGTGTTCTCACCTCTTTTTTAATAGCATGCCAAGATGTAAAACGTCCAATAGCACCTTCAAATTTGATAACTCAAGACACTATGGTTTCTATTTTAGTTGAAACCTACTTGATGAACGCAGCACGAAGTATTGATAATAGAACCATAGTAAGTAAGGGTATTTTACTTGACTCAATTGTTTATGCTACGTATCGCATCGATAGTTTGCAATTTGCCCAAAGTAATGCATTTTATTCTTCAGATTTAGAGCTATATAAGAAGTTATTCTTGCGGGTTGAAGAAAAACTACAAGTTGAAAAAACTAAAAAAGACACTATGTATGCCCAATACCAGAGGGCTCAAGAGCTGATACGTATCCAAGATAGTGTTCGGGAAACATTGTTGGACAGCATGCAAAAGGTGCTTCCAAGAATTAAAAGAGATAGCCTGTCCTTGTTACTCAAAATGGCGAATTTAAAGAACAAAGTTAAAGTAGAATAAGCTTTTATTGTTCCATTTTGTAGCGTTTAACTACGCGTATTACCGTTTCAGAAACTGGAGTAAAACGATACTTTAAACGGGCTTCAATTTTATGAGCGCTGTAATTTTTTTTTGAATACAGCGATTTTACATTTGTTTTTAACAGCCTTCTCTTAAGACCAAATAGACGACTCGATATAGAGTCAAAGGTGCTTGCCAGGAGCAATTTCCATTGTTCTATTTCCTTAGTAGGAGGTTTGTTGCCAAAGGCTAAAGCCAAATGCTCTGTAAAATTTTGATAAGTCACATTGGCGCTAACAAGAATATATCGCTCATTTTTAGCGGTACTTTTCATTAAAAGCAGCATACTGTTTACTACATCTTGGACATCAACCACGGCAATGCTCCCACCAGTGTAGTAAGGCAACCCTTTACTGGCTAGGGTTAAAATAGCGCCGCTACCTGTATGCCAAAATCCAGCACCCAAAATAACACCTGGGTTAACAATAATTGCATCTAAGCCTTCTAGTGTGCCTCGCCAGACTTCCATTTCTGAAGCATATTTGGTAAGACTATATACATTGGTGTCATCGTCTTGATTAAAAGAGGTTTCTTCTGTGATATGACTTCCATCTAGGGTATTACCTAACGTTGCAATTGAACTTACATAGCATAATTTTTGAACACCATGCAGTAGGGCTAAGTTTACTATGTTTGCGGTTCCTTCAACATTAACTTTTTTTAGGGCATCATATTTTTTTGGATCAAAGTGTATCATGGCAGCGCAATGATATACTTGCGTACAATTTTCAAAAGCTTTAGTGAGTGCAGGTACATTTGTAACGTCTGCCAACACCCATTCTATCGAATTATAAAGTGTTTTTGCTTTTTCAACATCAGTGTAATATCTAAATACGGTCTCTACCTGAAGAAGGTTGCTTGATTCCCTAAAGATAGCGCGTATTTTTTCGCCAGATGTTGCTAAAAAATACAACAGGTGACTTCCAACTAAACCAGTACCGCCAGTAACTAAAACCATACCACTAAAATACGCTATTATAAGCGGTAAAAAAAGATGAATTATGTAAGTTTGTTTTAAATTATAAAGTGATGAATATTTTAGATTTTGTTGAAGAATTGCAATGGCGTGGTATGGTACATGATGTCATGCCTGACACCCAAAAACATTTACTAGAAACGATGCGAAGTGCCTATATAGGTTTTGACCCTACGGCAGACTCTTTGCATATAGGAAATTTAGTGCCAATTATGTTATTGTCCTTTTTTCAGAAAGCTGGCCATAAACCGGTTGCTTTGGTTGGAGGAGCTACAGGTATGATTGGAGACCCCTCAGGAAAATCTAGTGAACGTAACTTGTTAGATGAGGGCACATTACGTCATAATCAAGCCTGTGTTCGTGATCAATTATCTCATTTTTTGGACTTTAGCTCTGGAGCAGCAAACCAAGCCGTTATGGTGAATAATTATGACTGGATGAAGGAGTTTTCTTTTCTAGATTTTATTCGTGATGTAGGGAAACATCTTACCGTAAATTATATGATGGCAAAAGACTCTGTAAAAAACAGGTTGTCTGGAGAGAATGTAGATGGGATGTCTTTTACAGAATTTACCTATCAGATGGTTCAAGGCTATGATTTTTTACACTTATATAAAAATAATGACTGCACCCTGCAAATGGGAGGGAGTGATCAGTGGGGCAATATAACAACAGGAACCGAATTAATTCGGCGTATTGGAGGTGGAAAAGGCTATGCATTGACATGCCCGCTCATTACAAAAAGTGATGGGAGTAAATTTGGCAAAAGTGAAGGTGGAAACGTCTGGCTTGATCCTAAAAGAACATCACCTTATAAGTTTTACCAATATTGGTTGAACACCAGCGATGAAGATGCGGCCAAATACATCAAAATATTTACGTTTCTAGATAAAGAGACCATAGATAGTATCATCGCTGAGCACAGTGGGCAAGAACACGCCAAAGCTCTTCAGAAACGATTGGCGGAGGAGGTAACGACAACAGTACATGGTTTAGTTGCCTATGAAAAAGCTCAGGAAGCTTCTACTATTTTATTTAGTAAAACTGCCGCAGCAGATATAAAAAATATTGAAGAAGATACATTTTTGAGTATTTTTGAAGGAGTGCCTCAAGCCAATATAGCTAAAAGTGAATTTGAGGATGGTCTAGATATTATTGCTGCCTTGGCAGAAAAAACAGGCTTTTTAAAATCTAATGGAGAGGCTAGAAGAGCCATTAAAGAAAATTCTGTTTCTGTGAATTTCACCAAAGTAAAAGAGGGGCATCTTATCACTAAAGAAGACTTGATTCATCATAAATTTATTTTGTTACAGCGCGGGAAGAAGAACAAGTTTATTATTGAAGTTCAATAACTCTTTTAAATACGCATAAAAATAGAGCGTGGCCAAATGGCGGTAAATTACCTTTTTTAAAAATAGTTTTGTGCAGGTCTTACTGTACCATTAAGTTGCATCCACGAACATCGCTATCATCAAATCTGCCAAGAATTTCAAAGCTTCCGTCAGGATATGTTCTTCCAAGATCTTGCGTAGCTATAAACGAACAAGCGTATTGGTTAGCGAGATCAATCACATTAATGCCGCCGGTTTTACCCTGTATCCATGAACGCGGGTCTTCGGTGTCTCTGGTAAGCACTTTCATCCATGATGGACACCTAAAAACACCTTTTCCTTTTGAGTAGGCTTGAGAGAGTAGCTCTGTCATGCCATATTCACTGTGTATATAGGGCACTCCAAATCCTTTTGTTAGCTTTTCGTGTAATGCCTCTTTAATGAGCTCTTTTCTACGCCCTTTCATGCCTCCTGTTTCCATAATTATAGTATGCGCTAACGTGAAGGTGTGCTGGTCTATTAAATCTAACAAAGCATATGAAACTCCTAGTAAAAGAGTTTTCTTTTTTTGAGATTCTAATGTTTTTAATGTTTCGGCTAATGCATTCAAATTATGTAGATAAAACCCACTTTTAGGTTGCTTGCTCTTTGTAATAAGGGCATCTACCATATAGACCAATGAGGAGCCTTCACGTTCTAGATAGTTTGGTAAAAGTGCTAGGATCGTGTACGCTTCTATGTTCCCATACTGTTGGGTAAAGGCATTCATAAAACTAGCTTCATAGAGTTTTATATCTGCTACATAGTGCTTGCTAGTTGTATTTCCAGTGGTGCCACTACTAGTAAATATTTTTTCTGAAACATAACCCTGTGCAATAATTGCTTCTTGTTTAAAAAAAGTAACGGGTAGAAATGGGATGTCTGTAATTTTTGAAACGGTCTCTGGGTTTACCTTTAGCAAATCACAATAGGTTTTGTAAATGGCTACATGTTCGTACTGAAATTTGAAAACTTGAAGTGCTGTTTTTTCAAATTCGATTTCGGTTTGTATGTTGAAAATTGGTATAATGGGCATTTTAGAGTTTCCGAAGTGACCCTATCAAAAGTACAAAATTAAACAACGTGAAGGATATAATACATAAAGCTATTGAAAATAAAAAGTGGCTGCCTTATGTCTAAGACAGCCACTTTAGTATGGTGTATTATAAGCTTATTTTACAATTAATTTAGTGGTAGTAACGGCTTCATTTTGAGTAGCTTTTACAATATACATTCCGCTTGTTAAGGCTTCAATATTTACTTTAATTGCATTTTGAGTAGCAAGAACTTCTTTTCCAAGGATGTCAAAAATTTGTAAAGAAATAGCGCTATTGCTATCACCTCTTACTTGAATGTGAGTGTTTGCTGGGTTAGGGATCATTACAAACCCAACTATAGTAGCATCCTCTGTTCCTAAGCTATCTGAGAAATCTGCAAGACTTCTTGCTGTGATATAGTAACTTCCGTCATTACGCTCTGTAATAATTCCAGAAACTAATGTGGTATTACTTGTTGGTACGCTTGCGCCAATGTAATCTGCATCAAAGAAAGAAGTTCTAAAGATATAATCTCCATCGATAGTTAACATTTGATACTCTGTTCCAGCGACCCATGTTGGGTTTGCAGCAGCATCTATTGTTGTATTGGCATTGATGCGGACATATTCAGATTCATAATTATTTGGATTTGCGGTTAAATCTGACGCTTGAACCAATTGTGGCACAATTGCATTTCCTGTAGAAGAAGATGAAATGTTCTGAGTTGGTCTAAACTGCATCATACCTCCAAACTCATCTAAGGTTCCCGTAAGTCCAGTAATACCATTACCTGCAGCAAGTGCTGAAGTGATTACTCCATTATTATCATCAATTAAGATACCAGCGGTAGCATCTTCAATAAATTTTTGATTTCTAAAGCTTTGTACAAAAGTAACAACAGCCTCTCCATTCAAGGTGTAATCATTTCCAATAACACCAGCTCTAAGTTCAGAAATTGTATTTACTGTTGATCCAGGTGCGCATGATGGTGAGTTAATTGTATTTGAAATATCACAGTTTGTACTTGTTAAAGAGTAATCAAAATCTACCCCTTCATTTACACCAGAGATAATGATTTCTCCTGATGTGGTTGTAGATGGATTATCTCCACTAACGGTTCCTTCAGAAGCCATGAAAGTGTATGTTCCAGATCCACCACCTGTAAAACTTAATGTTGTTGTATAGGTGTCTATTCCAGAAGTTACAGCGTCACAAGTAACGCTTGCAACAAAAACACTTATTGGGCATGCAGAAGAACAGTCAATGTTTGCAGCTCTTGGAGTAGGTGTTCCTGCGCAAAAACCACCTGTGCTAGGGTCATATTGAATAGATTCTACATCCTTCATTCCATTTACATTTTCATCCCACTGTATGGTTTGATTTAACCCAGCCAACAATTCTTGGTCATCATCATCACTAGTTCCGTAAACAACTGCGTCTATGAGCCCTGCACTGGTGACGGGTGTGTCATCAGGAAAGTTTGCAGCAGCAGCCGAATAGATAGCAATAGCATCTGCTCCATTTTGAATTGTATTGTCTGGTCCTAAAATAATATCTGCTCCAGGGAAAAGATCACTTCCAATAATGAAATACCCATTAGCATCTGAAGAATATCCTGAAAGATCTACTGTTCTGTAACTTTCATTGTCACTACCATTATAAAATACTACAATGTAGCCGTCTAGTGATTGGCTTGAAGATGCGGTACGAATCTCTAAAAATTCCATATCATCCGTACTGGTTTGATCGGCATCAATCTCCACGATTTTAATCGTTGTTTGTGCAATAGACAAGGTTGCAAATGCCATTGCAATTAATAAAGTAAATTTTTTCATTATTATTAGCGTTTTAGGTTTTCCGTAAATATACTAATTTAGTACTCTTTCTTAAAATATTTTAATAACTTAACGATAGCTTAATATTAGCGGTTATTTATCTGTATATCTTTAAAAATTGATACATTTACAGTGCATTGAGTCCTGTTGAGATTTTATATAATGAAAAAAAAAGACACTACAATTCTATTGGTAGATGATGAACTCGATATTTTAGAAATTATCGAGTATAATTTATCTGCAGAGGGCTATCATGTAATTACTGCTGAGAACGGAGTAGCTGCTATCAGTAAAGCCAAAAAACACAAGCCTAAACTTATTATATTGGATGTGATGATGCCGGAAATGGACGGCATAGAGGCTTGTGAGAAATTAAGGAAGATTCCAGAATTATCTGAAACAGTCATCACATTTCTTACAGCTCGCGGAGAAGACTATTCTCAGGTAGCGGGGTTTGATGCAGGGGCAGATGATTACATTACCAAGCCTATTAAACCTAAAGTCCTCGTTAGTAAAGTGAAATCGTTATTGCGAAGATTTAAAGCCCAAGAAGAAACAGAAGAAATAATAAAGTTGGGGAATATTACCATTAATAGAGAAGAATACAAAATATCTGTAGGTAAAGAAGAAATGGTTTTACCTAGAAAAGAATTTGAGCTACTCTCTTTATTAGCGTCCAAACCAGGAAAAGTCTTTAAAAGAGAAGATATTTTAGACCGCGTATGGGGTAATGATGTTGTAGTTGGCGGTAGGACTATTGATGTTCATATTCGTAAATTAAGAGAAAAGATAGGAGAAAATAAGTTTAAAACTATTAAAGGAGTAGGGTATAAGTTTGTAGTTTAATGTTTAAAAAATTAAATAAAACATATCGATTTGCAACCCTTACGGCAACTTACATAACCTTTGCATTCACCTTTTTTTTGGGAGTCCTTCTGTATGTTAGTTCATTATTTAATTTATGGTACCTATTGCTTTTTGCAAGCGGGTCTTTTCTTAGTTGTTTTGCAATTATTCAATACAGGCTAAAACGGTTTATATACAAACGTATTAAAAACATCTATGATGATATTTCTTTGCTAGACTCGACTTCGTTTAGCGAAAAGAGTGTTTCTACAGATATGGAAATGCTTACAGCTGAGCTGGGGCGTTTTGCTGAAAACAAAAAAATTGAAATTGAAACCTTAAAAGTAAGAGAAAATTACCGCAAAGAGTTTATTGGCAATGTCTCGCATGAACTTAAAACACCTTTATTTACAGTACAAGGCTATATTCTAACATTGTTAGACGGCGCCTATAAAGACAAAACAGTACGCAAAAAATATCTAAAGAGAGCTAATAAAGGTGTGGAGCGATTAATCTTTATTATTAAAGATCTTGATATGATTACCAAATTAGAAGTTGGGGGACTTACTCTAGAGAAAGAGAAATTTAATATCATAAAGTTGATCAAAAATGTATTTGACCTTTTAGAAATGAAAGCCACAAGGAAAAACATCTCTTTGGTATTTGATAAAGAGTATAAAGAGAGTATCAAGGTATATGGGGATGAAGAACGCATACAGCAAGTACTTACCAACCTTATAGTAAACTCCATAAAGTACGGAAAACAATATGGTACCACAGAGGTGAGCGTAGAGGGTCTTATCAAAAACAAAGTAATTATTAGGGTAACAGATAATGGAGAAGGAATTGAAAAAGAATACATTCCAAGGCTTTTTGAGCGGTTTTATAGAGTTGATAAAAGCGGTTCAAGAAAAGAAGGAGGAAGTGGTTTAGGACTCTCTATTGTGAAGCATATTGTTGATGCTCATGATGAAAAAATATATGTAGAAAGCCAACACGGCATTGGCTCAGAGTTTTCATTTACTATGGAAAAGATCAATTAGTATTTTAGCATCGTGGCATGTTTTACATTCTATAGTAAAACAAAACCACGAATAAGCGTCGCTGCGGTATATTTCCTTAATTTTGCCAAAAACTTATATTTTGGGGAGCAAAAATAAATTAAAACGTTTTAGAGAGAATGATACTTTTACTAATGTTGTTCAACCTACCAGAGAAGAGGCAGTTGGTGATGGTTTGTATTTAAAAGGAAACTGGAACAAAGCATTTTTTAAAAATGACAATCCCATTGTTTTAGAGTTGGGTTGTGGTAAAGGTGAATACACGGTCAGCCTTGCTAAAATGTACCCCAATAAAAACTTTTTAGGAGTAGATATTAAAGGAGCTCGTTTTTGGAGAGGTGCAAAAACAGCACTTGAAGAGGATCTGTGCAATGTTGGTTTTTTAAGAACTCAAATAGAGCTAATTGACGGTCTTTTTGCTGAGAATGAAGTAGACGAAATCTGGATTACTTTTCCGGATCCTCAAATTAAATTTAAGCGCACAAAGCATAGATTAACCAATGAGGACTTTTTAAATAAATATAAAAAAATATTAAAAGAACAAGGTGTTATGCACCTTAAGACAGACAGTGAGTTTATGCATGGTTATACGCTTGGTTTGTTGCAGGGATTGCGTTTGCCTATAGCGTTTGCACATCATGACGTCTATGGCATAGGAGACGAAGCACCTGCAGAAGTTACGGGCATTCAAACATTCTATGAGAGCCAATACCTTGAGGTAGGTAAAAAAATTACGTACATATGTTTTCGCTTTTCTTCTTAAAAAATCACGTATCTTCACGTAGTACTTATGGCCATACTTTTAAATTTTATTATTGGTTTTATAGCTGCTTTTATTGGAGTAATCCCTCCGGGGCTGGTCAACATGTCTGCTGCCAAAATAAGTATGAAAGAAGGTAGAAGAAATGCAATGCTTTTTTCTTTGGGTGTATGCGTTATGGTAATGCTTCAAACATACATAGCTTTGCTATTTGCAAGATATTTAGATAAAAACCCAGATATTATTGCTTCCCTTCAACAGGTTGCTTTAGGAATTTTTATTTGCTTAACAATATACTTTCTTTTTATTGCGAAAGACACCCGTAGAGATGTGCCAAAAAACTTGGTAAGAAAATCAAAAAAAACACGTTTTTTTGGTGGTATATTTATTGCTGGCCTAAATGTATTGCCATTTCCATATTGGGTATATATAAGCGTTACGTTCTCTGTGTTTGGATGGTTTTCATTTGGCACCCCAGAATTAGTAGCTGCTGTTTTAGCATCTGGGCTTGGTACGTTTATCATGTTAGCATTATATATACATTTTTTTAAACGCAAAGTATCTCCCAAAAATGAGCCGCCAAAAATGAATATGAATTTAATCATTGGAGGTGTTACAGCGCTAATTTCTTTAATTACAGCATTTAAAATATTCAAAAACCTCTAACCATGGGGGAGTTTTCTTTTTTTCAAAAAGTATACCAAGTCGTGGCTCAAATACCCTTTGGTAAAGTTACAAGCTATGGCGCTATAGCAGACTACCTAGGTAGTAGAGGCAGTGCTAGAATGGTAGGCTGGGCGATGAACGCAAGCAATAAGTATGATCTGCCAGCGCATCGTGTAGTTAATAAGAAAGGCATCCTTACAGGAAAGCATCATTTTGAAGGGACCACCTTAATGCAGCAACTACTAGAATCTGAGGGGGTTGAAGTGATTCATTTTCAAATTCAAAAGTTAGAGACCCATTTTTGGAACCCTGTAGAAGAATTACCTCCATATCCATACCCTTCTGAAACAGAATTTTTTTGAAGTGGTCATAAAAAATTTGAAAACTATGATATCATCAATCATTTCAATAGGTGTGCTCTATTTTCTGAAGTTTTACGATTATCTTTGTAATGTAGAATCTATCTAAATACTGAAAAAGAGTAATGATGAAATTGAATAAAAGTGATATACTGGAAGCTCTTGAAACGATTACAATAGCAGGAGAAGGAGACAATATGGTAGCAAGTGGTGCCGTTACAAATGTGATGGCATTTGCTGATGAGGTTGTTGTAGACATTACCATGGCTGCACCAGCAATGCACATTAAAAAACGAGCAGAAGCTGATATTATCAAGACGATACAAGATAAGGTTTCTAAAGAAGCAAAAGTACAAGTAAATATTACGGTAGAGGCTCCTGCAAAACCCTCCAACCCAAACCTTGTCAAAGGAAAGCCTATTCCTGGCATTAAAAATATAATTGCCGTTGCCTCTGGTAAAGGGGGTGTAGGCAAATCTACAGTAGCAGCGAATATTGCTATTACCCTATCAAAAATGGGGTTTAAAGTGGGTGTGTTAGATGCAGATATCTATGGACCGTCTATTCCTATTATGTTTGATGTGGCCAATGAGCGTCCCCTTTCTATTAATGTTGATGGGAAAAGTAAAATGAAACCCGTAGAAAACTATGGTGTTAAAGTATTGTCTATAGGGTTTTTCACCAAGCCAGATCAAGCTGTTATCTGGAGAGGACCCATGGCCTCAAAAGCATTGAATCAATTAATTTTTGATGCTGCTTGGGGCGAACTTGATTTTATGCTGCTAGACTTACCTCCTGGAACAGGAGATATCCACTTAAGCATCATGCAATCATTACCTATTACCGGTGCTGTAGTGGTAAGTACACCACAAACAGTAGCACTGGCAGATGCGAAAAAAGGAGTTGCAATGTTTCAACAAGAAAGTATAGATGTGCCGGTATTAGGAATTATAGAAAACATGGCCTATTTCACACCTGCAGAATTGCCGGATAATAAGTATTATATATTCGGAAAAGAGGGTGCCAAACATTTAGCAGAAGATTTAGAAATTCCCTTTTTAGGAGAATTGCCATTGATACAAAGCATAAGAGAATCTGGAGATGCAGGGCGACCGGTAGCACTTCAGGATGGCACCGCTATTGAAGAGATTTTTATTGATATAACGAAGAGTGTAGTGAGTGAAACTGTAAAAAGAAATAAGGCACTGCCTCCTACAGAAGCTATTCAAATAACCACTATGGCAGGATGTAGTGCTGTAAAATAAGATTATGAAACAAGAAGAACTAGTAGTAAGGGTAGAAGCTGCATTAGACGAAATTCGTCCATTTTTGCAAAGTGATGGCGGTGATATATTACTCTTAAGCATAGA